>CAUEUQ010000037.1:0-18726 GCA_959021215.1 uncultured Collinsella sp.
CGAGATAGCCGGCAGGCCGGCATGTCAATCCTGGTCTAACAGAGCCAAAAGAAAAGGGCCCCATTGGGGCCCTTTGCAGTTGCACTTAGATGCGGTTCATCTGAGCGGCGACTTTGTTGTACCAGTCCTGCCACGTGGGCGGGCAGTACTTTTTGGCTGCTGCCGGGGTAAGGGTGGAGCCGTAGTTGGCGCCCAGATAGGCAACGTGAGCGGAGATGCCCTCGCTCCAGCTGCCAAAGCTGCGCCAACCGCCGCCACGGGCACTCCAGCCCCAGGCGTTGTAAGAATTGGCGCAATAAGCGCCCTTGGTGCTCTCGATGCAGGCGATGGCGGGGGACCAACGGGGGTCGACACCGGTATTCCAAGCGGCGACGGCAAAGTTATAGCCCTGGCCTGCCATGGGGGAGCCGGCGAGATAATTGTCGATGCGGCTCGTCCACTCATTAATGAACGAATCGTAATCGGAGCTACCGGTATTGGCGTTGTTCACCGTGGTGTCGATGGTGGTGTTGGTGTTGGTGGCCTGGCTGCTGGAATTGCTGCCGCTTACGCCCTCGCCCGAGAGCTTCTCGGCGGCAGCGGCCTTATCGGCCTCAAGCTTGGCAAGCTCGGCGGCATTTTCCTGCTCGGCTTTTGCCTGTGCCTCGCTGCGGAGCTGCTGGGCCTGCGCCAGCGCATCCTCGGCGTTTTTCTGCTCTGCCTCAAGCTGAGACTTGGCCTGCTGGAGCTCAGCCTTGTTCTGCTCGAGTTCGGTTTGCATGTTATTGAGCTGTTCGATCTCGTCGACGCTCGAGCTCGTGATCTGGTTGGTGTATTTGCAGGTCGTGATGAACTCACCCAGGCTCTGCGCGTTGACCAGGAAGCTCACGATGGGATTGGTGCCCTTCTGATACTTGTACAGATCGCGCATGGCGGAGCTTGCCTTGGCCTGCTGCTCGGGAAGCTTAGCCTCGATTTCCTCGATGCTTGCCTCATTGGAGTCAATCTGCTTTTGCAGGTCATCGAGCTTGGTGCGGGCGTCGTTGTAGGCGCTCGTGGCGGCTTCGATCTTCTGCTGGGCTGCGGAAAGCTGGTCCTGCGTTGCCTGCGAGGCGGCATACGCCGCAACGGGGGAGAGCATCGGCGTGGCCGTCAGCGCAACGGCGAGCGCGGCGCTCGTGATGATACGAGCCGGCGTCGACGCAATGAGCGCTGCGGTGCGATGATTCGAATGCTGCATCCAGTCCCTCTGCAATCAATCGTAGGTTATGGTTCGAACGGTATTCTACTACTGCTTTCGACCTCAACTTGAACCTTAAAGGTCCCAAAGGGTCAAGTTGAACTTGAGGCTTTGGCTTTGACCTGCAGTTATGACGAATTGTTGAGAAACCATAGAGTTCAACTTTAACGTTACAGAGCCCTGTTTGAGAGGAGTTTTGGGCTGTAAAAGCCATCTCAACGTGGGGTTTTATAACTACAGCGTGCCCTTCTGGCGAGCCTGCTCAATCTCTTCGAGGGCTTCGGCGGGGGTGAACGAACAGGTGCCGTCGCCGAGTTTGATTACCTGGATATCGTCGCCGGCGTAGACCTCTCCGCCCTTTAGTACCACGCCAAAAACGCCCTCGTGGGGAAAGATGCAGTCGCCGGCGAGATAGTAGATGGCACAGCGTGTGTGGCAGACCTTGCCGATTTGGCTGATTTCGACCAGGACATCGTTGCCAATCTTGAGCTGCGTTCCCAGGGGGAGCGAGAGCAGGTTGATGCCCTGGGTTGTGAAGTTCTCGCCAAAGTCGCCCTCGTGCACATCGAGCCCGCGCGTCTGCGCCGTCTGGATGGACTCTGCGGCCAAAAAGGAAACCTGACGGTGCCAATGCCCGGCGTGCGCATCGGAGGCGAGGCCAAACTGCTCGATGACGGTGTCGTGCCCGTCGGCGACGGGTGACTTACGCGTGCCTTTGTGCTCCGACGTGTTGATTGAGACGATACGGGCAGGCCCGTTGTAGGCGTCGTTTGCCGTGCACAGGGGAGCGGTCGCTTTCGCACGTTCCGCCAGCTCGCGCCTCGCGGCATTGAGGATGGGATTATCGGTCGGATGGTCTTGGGGCACGTGTGCGCCTTTCGCTCGAAGATGTCAATACGCTGAATCCTACAACAACGGTAGGTTCATTGCCCATTGTCATACAACGGTGAGCGCCGTCTTCGTGCTGGCCTTCGTGCTGGACGATTGCGTCGATTGCCATAGATACGGTGGAGCTTTGGGCGCCGGTGGCTTGGCACGCTAGAATAAATCAGTTGCGCAAAGACCGCCCGTTGTGTGGGCAGTTCATGATAGGAAGTTTCCATGGCATTGCAATTTACAGAGCGCGAGTTCATTCCCGTGCTGCTCGGTGGCGACATCAACGCCTATTCGGTGGCGCGCGCCTTCTACGAGGAGTACCAGGTCAAGAGTCTGGTCTTTGGCAAGTATCAGACGGGTCCCGCGTACCGCAGCCAGATTATCGACTACACGCCCAACGTGGATATCGATACCATGCCCGTGATGCTCAAAACCGTCAACGGCATTGCCCAAGCGCATACCGATAAGACGATTGTCCTTGTGGGCTGTGGCGACAACTATGTCGCTCTCGTGGCTCAAGCCAAGGATGCTCATGAGCTGGCGGATAACATCGTCGCTCCCTACGCGCCCTACAGCATGCTCGAGCAGTGCCAGAAGAAGGAGATCTTCTACGAGCTGTGCGAGAAGCATGGCGTGCCCTATCCGCACACGTTTACCTTTACCAAGGCGATGCTTAATGCCCAGGGTGAGGCGCCTGCCGAAGTGCTCGACCAGATCGATTTTCCTTACCCGATGATTCTGAAGCCTTCTGACGGCATCATGTGGTGGCAGCATGAGTTCGAGGGCCAGAAGAAGGCCTATGAGATTGCCGACCGCGCCGAGCTGGAACAGGTCATTCGCGATTCGTATGCCAGCGGCTACACCGACGACCTGATCTTGCAGGATCGCGTGCCCGGCAACGACGAGTACATGCGCGTGCTCACCAGCTATTCCGACCGCAACGGCAAGGTGCGCATGATGTGCCTGGGCCATGTGCTGCTCGAGGAGCATCAGCCCCACGGTGTCGGCAACCATGCCTGTATCATTACCGAGCCCAACGACGAGCTCATGGGCGGCGTGCGCAAGTTGCTCGAGGACCTTCACTTTGTGGGCTATTCCAACTTTGACGTTAAGTACGACGAGCGCGACGGCTCGTTTAAGTTCTTCGATTTCAACACGCGCCAGGGCCGCAGCAACTACTACGTTACCAACAGCGGCTTTAACGTTGCCAAGTATGTGGTGGACGAGTATGTGTTCAACCGTCCGTTTGAGCCGGAGTTTGTGACGGCTCAGGACGAGGCCCTGTGGATGGTCGTCCCCATGGGCGTCGTCGACAAGTACGTCAAGGATCCCGAGCTGCGCGCTAAGGTGCATCGCCTGGACAAGGAAGGCAAGGGCGCCGACCCTTCGTTTATGAAGGGCGACTTTGTCTTTAACCGCTGGCTGCGCATGTGGCACACCAAGCTGCGCCACTTTAAGCTGTTCAAGACGTATTACAAGTAGATGAGCGCGGCGCCCGTCCGGTTTGCATCGGGCGGGCGCGGGTATGATACGCGCAATTGCGCAAGCGTCATCAAGGAGGCGGCGATGGAAAAGCTGGGAGTTATCGGCGGCATGGGCGCCGAGGCCACGTCGTATTACTACGACCAGGTGGTGCGTCATACGGCTGCTGCCTGCGATCAGGAACATATCGACATGGTGGTGCTCTCCAAGTCGACCATGCCCGACCGCACGTTGGCCATTAAGACCGGCGAGCATGCCAAGCTGCTGGCGACCATGAAAGAGTGTGCCCAGGCACTCGAGTCGCTGGGCTGTGCGCACATTGCCATTCCCTGCAACACGTCGCACTACTTCTACGACCAGATCCAGTCGTTTACGAAGGTGCCGATTATCCACATGCCGCGTGAGTCGGTGCGCTATGCTCTGGCCGGTGCGGTGATGGGGGAGTGCGAGTTCGACCCCAACCTGAGTATGCCGGCCGAGCCGGTGCACAAGATTGGCATCATGGGCACCGACGGAACCGTGGGCGCGGGTGTCTACGGCCGCGAATGTAAGGCTGCGGGTGTTGAGGTCGTCTATCCCAGCGAGAAACGTCAGAACGATGTGATGTCGCTTATCTACGATGATGTGAAGGCCGGACGTGAGCCCGATATGGATAAGTTCGACCGCGTGATGTGGGAGTTCGCCCGTAGCGGCTGCGACCGCGTCATTCTGGCCTGCACCGAGCTCTCGGTGTTGCAAAAGTACCGAGAGATTCCCGAGATCACCCTCGACGCCATGGATGTCCTGGTGCGTGAATCCATCATCCGTAGCGGCGCTCCCTACCGCCTCTAGCTTCCGACCTGTCAAAAAGGGACAGGTTAATTTTGGTAGGTTTTATCTGGTGAAACAGTAAAGGCCTCGGCTCGTTTGGTGCGAGCCGAGGCCTTTTGCGTTGGGCGGATGCTGTCGGTGGTGAACTAGAACAGGAAGCCGATGGCGATGAGGGCGATGCTGACGATGAGCACGGCGATGTCCAGGCCCTTGATGGGGTAGCGCTTGTACGAGCTGGCGCGCGTACGCAGATAGAAGCCGCGCTGTTCTGCCGCCAAGGCTGTGGCATCGGTCTTGCCCACGCTCGAGATGAGCAGTGGCACACACAGTGGCAGCATGAGCTTAAGCTTCTTGATGGGGTTCTTGGTGTCGTATTCGACGCCGCGTGCGGTCTGCGCCTCCATGATGGCGTTCATCTCCTGACCAAACACCGGCACAAAGCGCAGCGCCGTGGTAAAGGTGAAGGCATAGCGATACGGCACGTGCAGCACCTCGACGCAGGCGTTGGCAAGGTCGTTGAGCTTGGTCACCATGAGCATGAGGATGAGCGGTAACGCCACACCCAGCAGGCGCAGACAGGCCTTCGATCCTGTGATGAGACCCGTGTCGGTGATAAAGCCCCACACCACGTTGCCATCGCGCATAAAGGCCAGCTGGAGCACCAGCATGATAAGCGCGAGCGGAATCAGCAACTTGAGCAGCGAGAACAGACGGTCGACGACGCCGGCATAGGCACCCAGCGCAAGGGTGAGTGCCAAAAAGCCCAGCAGCGCCACATAGGTGTCGGACAAGAAGATGCCGACGATGATGGCGGCGGCGAGGCCCAGTTTGACGACGGGATTCAGGCGATGCAGCAGCGTATCGCCCGGCATGTAGTCGATGACGTTAACCACGGTGGACCATCTCCTTGGCAATTCGAACGACATCGGTGACCTCGCTCACCTGCGCAAAAGCGGGCGAGACGGAAGATGCCAGACGGCGCGAGAGTTCAATAACCTGGGGAGGCTCCACGTAGGCACGCCGCATGAGATCGATGTTCGAGAATAGCTCGTGCGTGCGGCCGCGGTCGAGGATGCAGCCGTCGGCCATTACCACAATGCGCTCGGCAAAGTCGGAGACGACTTCCATGTCGTGGCAGACCATGATTACGGCGCAGCCGCGCTCGGCCATGGTACGCACGGTTTCCATGACGGTCATGCACTCGCGGTAGTCAAGGCCGCTCGTGGGCTCGTCGAGCACGACGATTTTGGGCTCTACGACCACGACGGAGGCAAGCGCCACCATTTGTCGCTGGCCGCGCGAGAGCGAGAAGGGCGCCTCGTCGGCCGGCAAGCCAAAGCGGTCGATGACGAGCTGGGCGCGACGCAGGGCTTCGGCGCGGTCGATGCCGGCAAGTTCTAGACCAAAGGCGACCTCGTCGAGCACGGTGTCTTTGCAGATTTGGCGGTCGGGGTTCTGGAAAAGCGTTGCCACTTCGCGTGCGATGCGGCTCGTGGGAACCGATGCCGTGTCCAAGCCCGTAACGCGTACGCTGCCCGATGCGGGCTTGAGCAAACCCGTGAGCAGTTTGGTGAGCGTGGTTTTGCCGGCTCCGTTTTGGCCGACAATGCCCACGAGCTCGCCGGGGTAGAGCGTCAAGTTGAGGTCGTGAACGGCGGCGCCTCCATGGGGGTAGGAAAATTCGACATGGTCAAAGGTGAGCACCGGCTCGGCGTCTTTCGCATGCGGGCGCAGCGATGGCGCGTGCGGGGAGCCTGCGGGCGCCCGGGTGTCGCTTGTCGCACGGTCGGGGTCGACGATTTCCGTGATTAGGCGTTCTGCCTCGTCGACATCCAGACAGGGCGTGCCGCTTACCAAGCCATCGGTCTCGAGGCTGTTGAAGATGCGCGTGACGCGCGGACAATCGACGCCGATGGTGCGAAGCTCGTCGGTGCGTGCGAAGACCTCGTGTGGCTCGCCCTGCAGCGCGATTTCGCCATGGTTGAGCACGAGCACGCGGTTGCAGTACTCCGAGAGCAGGGCGACCTTTTGCTCAACGACGACGATGGTGATTTCAAGTGCGCGGTTTGCCTCACGCAGCGTCTCGAAGACCAATGTGGAGCTGGCGGGGTCGAGTGCCGCGGTGGGCTCGTCGAGAACCAAGACGCGCGGACGCATGGCGAGGATGGCGGCGATGGCTACCTTTTGCTTCTGTCCGCCCGAGAGGGTGGCGATCTCGCGGTCGCGCAGGTCGCTGATGCCGACGGTCTCGAGCGTTTCGCTCACGCGCTGCTCGATCTGGTCGTGGGGAACGCCAAAGTTCTCGAGGCCAAAGAGCATCTCGTCCTCGACGACCGAAGCGACCATCTGCGTGTCGATATCCTGCAGCACACTGCCGACGATTTGCGACACGTCGGTGAGCGAGACTTCGCAGGTGTCGTGGCCGCCGACCATGACGGACCCAAAGAACGTGCCGGTGTAGTGGTGGGGCACGGCGCCCGACAGGCAGGCGGCAAGCGTGGACTTGCCGGCGCCCGAGGGCCCGATGATGCCGATGAAATCTCCCTTGTTTACGCTGAGCGAGATGTGGCTGACCGCCTGCTCGGTCTGCGTTCCATAGGAGAACGAGACATCGTCGACGTTGATGATCGTTTCCATGGATACCTTTCATAGTCATTGGGGACGTTCTTTAATGACTAGTCGTTTAAGAACGTCCCCAAAAGCTAGTCGTTTGGGACAGTCTTTGGTGGTGAAGCACGGAGACGGCTTTACGAGGGGCCCCAGGTTGGCGCAAGAAAGAGGAGCGAAGCGTACTTGGGTACGCGAGCGACGAATGAACGCCAAGATGGGGTGGCTCGTAAAGCCGAGCGGGTTAGTTGAGCCTAAGAGCCTTCTGGATGGGCAGGTAGAGAGCGCCGACCAGGATGGCGTTAAAGACGGCGGTCATGGCGACGACGGGCAGCATGGCAGCGGCGAGCTCGCTCACCACGCCGAGCATGGCCATCTTGATGACCATGAAGATGACGCCCGAGACAAAGGTGGTCACGAAGGCTGCGACGATGGCGACGGCGGGCTTAACCTGGCCGTCCTTGGCGGCAGCGTTGACAATGACGGCCATGAGCATGGCAGCGATGCCCTCGGCGGCAAAATCGACAAACGGCGAGGTGGTGGTGATCTGGATCACGGCGGCCGAGATCAGGCCGATGACGAGTGCCTGACCGATGTTGGGGCGAACGACCAGGATGGTGAGGCAGAAGGCCGAGATGATGAACTCGGGGCTGATCATGCCGCCCGAGATGCCGGAGATGGCCTTGCCGACGGTGAAGTTGAGGATGAAGCCGGCGGCAAGCAGGATGGCGAGCAAGACGAGGGCACGGACGTCGAGTTTGCCGCGGTCGGCGGTCTGGACGGTGCGGGGCTGGGCGGTGGTGGTGTTCTGAGACATGGTGAAAATCCTTTCGGAAGGGAAGTGCAAGAGAAGAAAGCGGAGGCGCGTGATGCGAATGCGATCGGGCTCGAGATAGAAAAAGGCCCCCGGTCGAAACCGGAGGCCTTCCAATCACCTAGAGCGCAAAAACAGGCGTGAGGGACTCACCGTCGACCGATCGCATTCGCATCACGCCACCACCAGTTGTTGAGAGACTTCATCGTGTTCTTCATGTTGGTGGCTCCTTTCGTGATGCCGTGGCGCGGTCGCACCTAGTTGCTGTTGCGCTGCACTATAGCACAGCGAAGTGTGTGCAGGGAATCTTTTTTGAAAAGATTTCGGCGATGTTTCCTGCCGGTCAAAAGGGCAGGCTGAGCGGGCGTGGTGACTCATGTGTCCCGCCCGCTCAGCTAAGACGTTACTCCTTATTGCGACGGTAGAGGAAGTAACCGCCTGCGGAGATGACGGCAACGCCAGCGATGGCGAATGCAGCCACCATGCGGCCATCAAAACGATCGCCAGTGGTGGGCAGGCCGCCCTTGGTGTTCGTCTTGTTGGTGGTTGCCGTGGTCGTGGTGTCCGACTTGCCAGGCTTCTCGGGCTTGGTGGTGGGCTGCTCGGGCTTGGCGGGCTGCTCGGGGGTACCGGGCTGCTCAGGAGTGCCGGGCTGCTCGGGAGTTCCGGGCTGATCCGGGGTCACCGGGTCGGTGGCAAGAGCGTCCTTGGCGTAGGTGATGGACTCCTTGAGGCCGTTGGTCTCAGTGTTTAGGTCGCTCGGGGTGAAGGGCTTGTCGAAGTTCCCAGCCTTCAGATATTCGCGCATCTCCTGGAGCAGGGCCTTGCACTTGACGTAGGTGTTCTCGGTGGCAGCCTTGCCAGCCTTGTTGGCCAGGGCGGTGCGGGCTTCGGTGCCCTCAGCGGCCTGCATGGCCTTGTCGACGGTCAGGTTCTGCTCGATGAGCTCGTTCTGGAGAGCGTCGAGGTAGGTGCGGACGCTGGCGCCGAGCTGCTCGGGGTGCTCGAAGCAGAGGGAGCTGATGTCCATGAGAACGTAGTTGATGGAGTTCTCTGGCTCCTCGTTGTTCACGATGTCCGTCTCTTTGCAGTGGTCGAAGGAGACGGTCTGGTCGCTGAAATATGGGCTGACCTCGGTGAGCAGTGCAGAGTAGAAGGGGATGGCGACGGAGTACGCGGCGCGGGAGAGCATTTCCCACTGGATGGTTGCGATCTCGGGATCGAGGCCATCGCGAATTTGGAAGAGATTGATCTCGCTGTTGCTCTCGGTGCCGATGGCGTAGGCGCCGTCGGTGTTGGCGTTGAGACCTGGGGTCTTCTCGCCGCGGTTGCCAAACGCGCGGACCATCTCAAAGGTGTTCCAGTTGGACTTACCGGGCTGGAAGAACAACGGCTGCGCCTTGCGGACCAGGGCGCCGGTCGTGGCGCGGGCATTCTCTCTCTTGTGTCGTTAACGATATCGTAGTCGGTGCCCTCGGCAAGCGGCGCGTCGAAGTAGGCGCGGCCCTGGACATAGCGGGTCCAAGAATGCATGGCCTTTTCGCTAATTTCCTCACCGTAGGTCTGGGCAACGTCGAACTTGCCGTCCTCGAAGTACTTGGCGAAGCCCTTTTCCTCGGGCATGGTCTGAATGTCCTCGGAGTGGAGGCAGTTCTCGGTGTCATCGAGGTCAACCTGGTAGTTAAGGTTGCCAATGTTGGGGTTGAGCGAGGCGATATCGTCGGTCAGCTTCATCGCGATCCACTGATGGCCGGAGAGGCCGGCGAACAGCCAGGTCTCGGTGTTGTCGGCGATGATGAGCTGATCGTTGGAGCAGATGCCCTGTTCGTCGATGATTTTGCCGAGGAGCTCGACGCCCTCACGTGCCGTGGCGCTTTCGCCCAAGACGACGCTAGCGTAGCTATACTCGCCGATGCCGGTGTTGGTCAGGGGGTCCGCCGCCTCGGCGTCTGCATTCATGTACGTGGTCAGCGTGGCGGAGCAGGAGACGCCCTTCTCATTGATGCCGGCCTCGGAGTAGGCGTCCCAGCGTTCATCCCACTGTGAGGGATGGTCGCGCACATAAGTGTAGCGATACGTGGTCTTGGTCGAGGTGTACACGAATGTGGACTCATCCGAGCTGTAGGTGTGACCAGGGCCGTGCGACGGCTCGATACCGAAGTGCTTGAGGTAGCGCTTGCGGTAGTCCTCGGCGCGGCCATAGTACGTGTCACCGTCGGCGGTGAGAGTGTTGCCCATGTAGATCTGCGTGCAGGCGAGTGCAGATGTCGGCATGGACATGATGGTTGCAGCTCCAAAGGCGAGGCCTATGCCTAGCTTCTTGAGCGCGTTGACGGGGTGAGTTTTCCTCATTTTCCCTCCCAGCGTGCGAAAGCCCTCTGTCGCCAGAGGGCTTCAGCCAATAAAGACACCCCATTAGCGTAACGAACTGGAAACAATATTCATCTATGAAAGAAACTTACTCGATAAGCGTGATGAAATATGCGATGAGCGGTTAATTATACTCAGTTTGTAGCTTTACTTTAATAAAGGTACCCTGCAATTACTGTAGCCGAATAAAGTATCTGGGAATGCCCGAAATGAAAATCCCCGCTGTCTGGCAAATGCATAAACAACGGGGGAGACGATAATTGGATGAATATCATACCAATGTGGAATTACTTCTTCCGGCGGTGGATCACGTTAATCGCATAGCCGACGAGCATGGCCAAGACGATGACGATAAAGCCAATCAGGGGGTTGTCGTTCATGGGGTCCTCCTATTTTCCGAGCGGGGAGAATTCGTCGACGATGAGGTCGAGGCATTGCGGAAGCGCGCGGGCTCCAAAGACGCCCGAGTTGCTGGAGATGATCTCGCCATCGAACTGCATGCCCAGCGACGGCGTGCAGGTGATTTTGGCTTCCTTGGTCTGGATGATCTTGAACTGCGGACGGCCGAGCACCTTGCCGGCGGGGTCGAGCGCGGCGGTGATCACAGTGGGCAGGAGCTGGACGGTTTTTACGGGCTCGATGACCGCGATGTCGACCATGCCATCGTTCATGCGGCAGTCGGGGAACAGGTTGATGTCGTTTTGGATGACCGAGGTGTTGCCGGCCATGCAGCAGATGCCGTCGAGCTCCTCGACAATGCCGTCATGCTCAATGGTAAAGTGCGCTACCGTAGGGTTGGGTGTGGCGAGTGCAGAGAGGAAGTAGGCGATCTCGCCGATGTCGTTTTTGGTGGGGGCGGCCTTCATCATGATCTCGGCGTCGAAGCCCGAGCCGGCGATGATGATAAAGCCGTGGCGCTTCTCGTTGCCGTTCTCGTCGAGCCAAAAGAGCTCGCCCATGTCGACTTTGACCGTGCGACCGGCACGGCAGGCCTTGGCGAGCGCCGCTGCCTCGGGGGCATTGCCGATGTTGTTGAAGAACAGGCAGGCCGTACCGGAGGGGAAGACGAGCGTGGGGACACCGCATCCGCGCATCTGGTCGAGCACGTTGGAGACAGTGCCGTCGCCGCCCGAAACGACCACGCGGTCAAACTCGCGCACGTCTGCCACGGCGTCCTCGGGCTCCATGCCATCGCCGATAAAACGCATCACGACCTCGTCGCCGCCCTGCGCGAGGGCGTGCGTGAATGCGTAGATTTCATCTGAGCTGGGGCCCGATGCCGGGTTGTGGATGATAAGGCAGCGCATACTTACGTTCCCGTTCTGTGACTAACCGAGTATAGTTGTAAGGCAATGCCGATATCCTACCCGTGTTTTTCGGGCCTAACCTTATTCGATGGGTTGATATGTACATTTCCACACATCAGGCTCTACTCGACTTTTGCCAGCGCGCCCGTGAGTTCGACGCGATTGCCGTCGATACCGAGTTTTTGCGCGAGCGCACGTTTCATCCGCGTCTGTGCTTGGTTCAGATTGCCACTCCTGCCGAGAGCGTCGCGGTCGATCCCCTGGTAATCGACGACCTATCGCCGCTGGCCGAGCTTATGGCCGACGAGAGCGTGACCAAGGTCTTCCACGCGTGCTCGCAGGATATGGAGGTCATGCTCCATACTGTGGGCGTGCTGCCACGACCGATTTTCGATACGCAGGTCGCCGCCGCCTTTTTGGGCGAGCGCCAGCAGATTTCGTATGGCGCGCTTGTTCAGACGTTCTGCGGCGTATCGCTGCCCAAGACCGAGTCGCTGACCGACTGGTCGCGCCGCCCGCTGACCGATAAACAGATCGAGTATGCGATCGATGACGTCAAGTACCTGATCGTCGCCTATACCGAGATGATGAGCCGCCTGCGCGAGCTGGGCCGTGTGGATTGGGTGCTCGACGAGTTGCGTCCTCTGGCCGACGAGTCGCACTACCGTGCCGATCGCCATGAGGCATTTCGCAAGGTCAAGCGCATCAACTCGTGTAGCCGTCACCAGTTGGGCATCGCGCGCGAGCTCGCCGCTTGGCGCGAGGACCGCGCCGAGCGCCGTAACATCCCGCGCAAGTGGGTCATGTCCGACGACACGCTGCTTGCGCTCGTTAAGCGCAATCCCGTACGCGTTGAGGAGTTCCGTAGCATTCGCGGTACCGATCAGTTGGGGGAGCGCGACGTGGACGGTGCGCTCATGGCCATCAAGCGCGGCGCGAGCTGCCCGCACGATCGCCTGCCGCTCTTGGTGCGCGGGCATCGCCAGATCTCTCCGGAGTTGGAGAGCGTGACGGACCTGATGTATGCGCTCATTCGCCTGGTTGCCGAGCGCTCGGGCGTGGCGACCTCGGTCATTGCCTCGCGCGATGACCTGGCCGACTATATTGAGCATCCCGAGCAGAGCCCCCTGCGCGAAGGCTGGCGCTTTGAGCTCGTGGGTTCGCGTCTGGACGATCTGCTTTCCGGCAATATGGGACTCACCGTGAAGGACGGAAAGATAGAGCTTTTATAGTCATATAGTTACGCGGTTTTACCAAACGCTGTAAACGTTCTAGAGCGGCAATGCCAAAACATCGATGGCGTCTCGTTGGCTGGGCGAGTGGGTAGAATGCCTCCAACGTGTAACTCGATTCGGAGGAATTCGCATGCCTTATTACTTTGGATACGGCTTTGGCATCGACCCGCTGTACCTGCTGGTTGTTCTTGTCTGCACGGTGCTTGGCCTTGCCGCACAGAACTATATCAACTCGACGTACAAAACCTGGTCCAAGGTTCGCTCGGACGGCGATACGGGTGCCATGGTCGCTCGCCGCATGCTCGACGCCAACGGCTGCAACGCCGTGGGTATCAAGGGTGTCGCCGGCGAGCTCACCGACCATTACAACCCGCAGGACAATAACCTGTATCTCTCGGATGCCAACCGTTCGGGCGGGTCGGTCGCAAGCGTTGCCGTCGCCTGCCACGAGGCGGGCCATGCCGCCCAGCGTCAAAGCGGTTACGCCATGATGAAGGTTCGCACCGCCCTCGTGCCGGTCGTCAACTTTACCCAGAACACCTGGACCATCGTGTTGCTCTTGGGCCTGTTTATGAACATCGCGGGACTCACGACCCTCGCACTGATCTTCTTCTCGTTTAGCGTGCTGTTCCAACTGGTTACGCTGCCGGTCGAGATTGATGCCAGCCGCCGCGCCGTGGCGTATATCGAGCAGTCGGGCATGAGCTCCAAGCAGGTCAATGGTGCCAAGAAGGTCCTGACGGCAGCCGCTCTTACCTACGTGGCGGCGGCGCTCACCTCGATTATTCAGCTGCTCTACCTTATGGCTCGCTACAACAGAAACTCCAACCGATAAGAACTTGGGCTGACAGGCGCCGCGGGGATTTGTGTCCCCGCGGCGCTGTACTATGTGTGGGACTTGAATTTGCGCAGGGCCGGAGCCCGTGTGCACGATGACGAAAGGAGGCTGCGTGGCAGGCTGGAATCTAACCGGCAACAGCGTTTCTGCCGAGTTCGACGGCTCGGACGAGCAGGAGCGCAAAGAGCTCAGCGTGAGCCAGGCGGTGGAGATCGCCGCCGGCGCGCTCGATGCGATTCCGCAGCTGAGCGTCCTGGGCGAGGTCACGGGCTTCCGTGGCCCCAATGCCCGAAGCGGCCACTGCTACTTCCAGATTAAGGACGACTCGGCCGCCGTTGACTGCATCATCTGGAAGGGCGCCTATCTCAAGCGCACGTTCGATCTGCGCGACGGCATGCAGGTGAGCTTTAAGGGTAGCTTCAATCTCTATAAGGCCACGGGCCGCATGAGCTTTGTCGCCCGCTCGTTCTCGCTGGCGGGGGAGGGCTTGCTGCGTCAACAAGTGGCGCAGTTGGCCGAAAAGCTTCGCCGCGAGGGCCTGATGGACGAAGCGCGCAAACGTCGCATTCCGGTGTTTTGCTCGCGCGTGGCAGTCGTCACCTCGCTTTCGGGCGCCGTAATCGATGACGTCAAGCGTACGCTGCGCCGTCGCAACCCGCTCGTCGAGCTCGTCTGCGTGGGCGCCAAGGTTCAAGGCGAGGGTGCGCCGGTCGAGCTCATTGAGGGCTTGCGCCGTGCCGCTTCCATTACGCCGGCGCCCGACTGTATTTTGCTGGTGCGCGGCGGCGGCTCCTTTGAGGACCTCATGACCTTTAATGACGAGGAGCTTACCCGTGCGGTGGCGGCTTGTCCTGTGCCCGTGGTGACCGGCATTGGCCATGAGCCCGATACCTCGATATGCGACATGGTGAGCGACCGCCGCGCCTCCACGCCCACGGCGGCGGCAGAATCGGTGGCGCCGGCTATGACGGAGTTGGCCGATGTGCTCGAGGCGCGCCATCAGCGTCTGGGTGCCGCGATGGCATCGATGATTGGGTCGGCCCAGGTCGACCTGGAGATGCTCGATCAGCGCGGTCGCCGCGCCTGGGATACCTATACGGCCCGTCTGGGCGATGCACTCGATGCCGCCGCATGCCGCCCGTGCCTCAACGACCCCACATTTATGGTCGAGCGTCGCGAGTCTGAGCTTGCCCTGACGGCCGATCGCCTGTCGGGCGCCATAGCGCGCTCGGTCGGGACATTCCGCTCCAACTTTGAGCACCTGCCCGAGCGTCTGGTTGCAAGCACCTCGGGGCTCGATGGCAAGCGCCATGCGCTCACGCTTGCGAGTTCCCGTCTGGAGCATCAGGGACGTTTGATGCTCAGCAAGCCCGCGTCCGACCTGGGCCGAGCCGCCGCGTCGCTCGATGCCCTGTCGCCGCTCAAGGTGCTTGCCCGTGGCTATTCCATCGCGTACAGCGATGATGGTGTGGCTACGAGCGCCAAGACCTTTAAGCCCGGCGATGCCATTCGTGTGCGCATGGCAGACGGCAACGTGGCAGCAACGGTTGATGCGGTTGAGTAGGCCACGTTTCATAGCGATAAACCTTTAGGAAAGGAAACAGATATGGCAGAGAAAACCCCGGTCGAGCAGCTTACGTACAAGCAGGCTTCGCAGGAGTTGGAGCTCATCATCCGCAGCTTGGAGTCGGGCGATATGGAGCTCGAGGAGTCGCTCGAGAGCTATACCCGCGGCGTAGAGCTCCTCAAGAGCCTGCGCACCCGCCTGTCCGATGCCGAGCAGAAGGTCTCGGTGCTTCTTAAGGACGTCGACGGCAACGACGTGCTCGCCGACGGCGAAGCCGCCAACACCGACGACAACCTCTCGTTCTAACCACCTTGCAGCCTACTTTGGGGTAGTCTTTTTGGGACGGGGTTTTTTGACTGCCCTTGCGCGACGGCTTGCCGAGCGCTTGCGTCTGCGAAATAGTAGTCAAAAAAGCCCGTCCCAAAAAGACTACCTTGGTCCGTAAGAAAGGAACCAACCATGTGTGATTGCATCTTCTGTAAAATTGCCAACCACGAGATCCCCTCGACCGTTGTCTATGAGGACGACCAGGTCATCGCCTTCGACGACCTCAATCCCCAGGCGCCGGTCCACACGCTCGTGATCCCTAAGAAGCACTACAGCGACATCGCCGACAACGTGCCTGCCGAGACCATGGGCGCCATGGCTCACGCCATCCAGGAGGTCGCCAAGGCCAAGGGTCTGGAGGACGGTTTCCGCGTCATCTCCAACAAGGGCGTTAACGCCGGTCAGACCGTCATGCACTTCCACATGCACGTCCTCGGCGGCAAGAACCTGGGCGAGAACCTCATCTGAGGACGCCTCTTCCGTGCAATGAAACGGAAGCTCAGGCACCGATAACTTATATATCAACGCAATAAACCCGAGCGCGAGGGCGTTTGGGTTTATTATTGAAGCGTATGTAACCTGGCGGCGCCACACCGCCTGTTAGTAGGGAGACACATGAACGTTCTGGTCGTCAACGCAGGATCTTCGACCCTTAAGTATCAGGTCATCGATACCAAGTCCCACAAGGTGTCCGCAAAGGGCTCCTGCGAGCGCGTCTGCTTTACCGGCGGTACCTTCACCCACGCTGCCAACGGCTCCAAGAAGGTGACCGAGAACATCGAGTTCCCCGACCACAAGGTCGCCATCGAGGTCGTCCTGAAGGACCTCGAGGCCAACGGCGTCAAGATCGAGGGCATCGGCCACCGTATCGTTCAGGGCGGTTGGTACTTCGGCGATTCCTCCCTCGTCGACGAGGACGTCCTCGCCAAGATCCGCGAGGTCGCTCCGCTCGCCCCGCTGCACAACAACCCCGAGGCCAACGTTATCGAGTACTGCCTCGAGCAGTATCCCGACCTGCCCAACGTCACGGTCTATGACACCGCTTTCCACTTCAACATGCCCGAGGTCGCCAAGACCTACGCCCTTCCCAAGGATGTTTGCGACAAGCTGCATATCCGTAAGTATGGCGCCCACGGCACCAGCTACCGCTACATCTCCAAGAAGGTTGCCGAGATGACCAACGGCGAGGCTCGCAAGGTCGTCGTGTGCCACATCGGTTCCGGCGCTTCCCTGTGCGCCATCGAGGACGGCAAGTGCATGGACACCACCATGGGCTTGACGCCGCTCGACGGTGTCATGATGGGCACCCGCTGCGGCTCCATCGACCCTGCTACCGTGTGCTACCTGCAGCGCGAAGGCGGCTACACCTTCGACGAGGTCGACGAGATGATGAACAAGAAGTCCGGCCTTTTGGCTGTGACCGGCGGCAAGACCAACGACTGCCGCAACGTTGAGGAGCTCGCCGCTGCCGGCGACCCCGAGGCCCAGCTCGCCTTCGATATGTTCGTCTGCAAGATTGCCGCCAAGGCCGCCGAGATGGCTACTTCCATGTGCGGCATGGACACGCTCGTCTTTACCGCCGGCATCGGCGAGCACGCTCCGGCTGTCCGCGCCGGCGTGGCCGACCGTCTGGCCTTCATGGGCGTCAAGATGGACCATGCCCGCAACGCCCTGCGCGGCGACGGCGCTTGGTGCCTGTCCGCCAAGGATTCCAAGGTCAAGATCTTCGTCATCCCCACGGATGAGGAGTTCATGATCGCCTCCGACGTCGAGCGCATCGTCAGCGGCAAGTAATTGATGCAAGGGGAGGGGACTGGATGGCCTTGTGCCGTTCAGCCCCTTTTATGCTCTTTGGGCGAAGAGTTTAATAGTTATTTATTGAATTCTGATAACTTCTTATTAAGGGTACGGTCGCCTTATAGGTTTGCTGACCGTACTGTAATCACGAAGGAGTCTCATGAACGTACTTGTTGTCAACGCCGGCAGCTCGAGCCTTAAATATCAGCTTTTGGATACCGATACCCGCGAGGTTTTCGCCAAGGGCAACTGTGAGCGTATCGGATCGGACATGGGCATCTTTGGCCACTCCGAGAACGGTGGTGCCAAGCAGACCGAGGAGATTCCTTTTCCCGATCATCGCAGCGCCATTGCGCGCGTGCTCGAGGAGCTCGAGAAGACCGACTTTACGATCGATGGCATTGGGCATCGTATCGTTCAGGGCGGCTGGCACTTCGATGATTCCGCAGTCGTTGACGACGAGGTCATGGCTAAGATTCTTGAGGTGGCCCCGCTCGCCCCGCTGCACAATTACGGCGAGGCCGCGGCAATCGAATACTGCCGCGAGAAGTATCCGGAGCTGCCCAACGTGGCCGTCTTCGACACCTCGTTCCACATGACCATGCCCGAGGTTGCCTACACCTACGCGCTGCCCAAGGACGTGTGCGACAAGTACCATGTGCGCAAGTACGGCGCCCACGGTACGAGCCACCGCTACGAGTGGATGATGGCAAAGGAGATTCTTGGCTCGTGCTGCCACCGTCTGCTTTCGTGCCATCTGGGCAACGGCGCTTCGCTCGCCGCCATTGAGGACGGCGTTTGCCGCGATACCACGATGGGACTCACGCCGCTTGACGGTCTGATGATGGGTACCCGTTGCGGCTCCATCGACCCGGCCACCGTGTGCTATCTTCAGCGCGAGGGCGGCTACAGTTATCAGGAAGTTGACGACATGATGAACAAGCAGTCCGGTCTGCTTGCCATCTCGGGCATCTCCAACGACGCCCGCGACATCCGCACGCGCGCCTCCGAGGGTGACGAGCGCTGCCTGCTCGCCTTCGATATGTTCGCCTACAAGGCCATGCAGCAGGCCGGTTCCATGATCGCCTCTATGGCGGGCGTGGATACCATCACCTTTACCGCGGGCATCGGCGAGAACGACTGGTCGATCCGCAAGGCCTTCTGCGACTGCTTCGAGTGGCTGGGCGTGCGCATCGACAACAACAGGAACCGCGAGGCCGTGGGTAACGGCCCGCAGGTCATCAGCGCCGCCGGTTCCGCCGTCACGGTCATGGTCATCCCCACAGACGAGGAATACATGATCGCCCACGACGTCGAGCGCCTGACCAAGAACAACTAACGTGCCCGTTTGCATTTAAACGTAAGGCCTCCAGAGCAACAGCTCCGGAGGCCTTTTTACTAGCAGGCGGAAATTCCAGTCCCAAAGTGATCGCCACCAGCAACGCCTGCGCTCCCAACAACGGCACCCATCCGTTCA
>CAUEUQ010000038.1:0-18378 GCA_959021215.1 uncultured Collinsella sp.
CGCTGGCAGTTAGTTGCCAGCGGGCCTGTTCCTGTTTCGGGGAGAAATCTAATCTTACCGTCTATGTTGTGCGAAAGCGCTTTGCCTAGTACACCATGCCCATGGCGTCCTGAACCTCGGCCAGGGTCTGCTCGGCGATCTCGTTGGCGCGACGATTACCTTCGTGCAGCACGTCCTTCACGTAATCCAAGTCGTTCTCGTAGCGCTGGCGACGCTCGCGGATCGGGGCGAAGTACTCGTTGACGGCCTCGGTCACGTACTTCTTGAGCTGGCCGGAGCCGCCCATGCCGATCTCCTCGGCAATCTCGACCTCGGAGCGACCGGTGCAGATGGCGGCCGTCGAAAGCAAACCGGACACGCCGGGGCGGTTCTCGGGATCGAACGTGATCATGCGCTCGGAGTCGGTCTGGCTCTTTTTGATGCGCTTGGCCGTTTCCTCGGCGGTCATCGAGATGTTGATGGCGTTGCCGTAGCTCTTGCTCATCTTGCGGCCGTCCAGGCCGGGCAGCAGCGGGGTCTCGGACAGCAGCGCGTCGACCTCGGGGAACACCTTGCCGTAGCGGTTGTTAAAGCGGCGGGCGATGGTGCGGGTGAGCTCGATGTGCGGCAGCTGGTCACGACCGACGGGCACCACGTTGCCCTTGCAGAACAGGATGTCGCAGGCCTGATGCACCGGGTAGGTGAGCAGAAGGCCGGTAAGCTCATGGCCCGAGGCCTCCATCTCGGCCTTGACGGTGGGGTTGCGCGCCAGCTCGGCCTCGGACACCAGCGACAGGAACGGCAGCATGAGCTGGTTGGCGGCGGGCACGGCGGAGTGCGCGTAGATCATGGTCTTGTCGGGATCGATACCGCAGGCAAGGTAGTCCATGACCATGTTGTACACGTTGTCCTGGATGTGCTCGGTCGTGTCGCGGTCAGTGATGACCTGGTAGTCGGCGATGAGCACGTTGGTCTTGGCGCCCATGTTCTGCAGCTCAACACGGCCCTTGAGGGTGCCGAAGTAGTGGCCCAGGTGCAGACGGCCGGTGGGGCGGTCGCCGGTGAGCATGGTGAACTTCTCGGGCGTCTTGGTCAGGCCCTCGCGAATGGCGTTGCTCTTTTGCAGCGCGACTTCGTAGCTGTTCTCGTTTGGCATGATTGCTCCTAACGTATGTTCATGGGTCAAGATGATAACGCGTTTATTGGAGGGGTGGTGCGTAAGTAGGCGAGGGGCGGGAGAGGGACGCGCGTGGTGCGGCATGTGCGATGGGTGCGGCGCGGCCGTGCTTGGCTAACGGTGCCTTGGCACATCCTCGGCAGCTTGCCCTAGAGCTTGTGGTGGCGCTCTTCTTTGCGCTCCTCGGCTGCCTGCTCCTCCTGCTTAAAGGCGGGGTCGTCGGGGGTGACCAGTTCGTCCTCGTGCGTGCGCTTGTTGTAATGGTGGCGCAGCACGGGTTCAAACAGGTGCAGGTGCTTGGCAAAGGCCGCCGAGCCAATGGCAAGCACGGTAAAGATGAGCACGCGCATGGGCACCTCGACCTGATTGATGGCGGCGGCGCCGGCCGAAAGCATAATGCACCAGGCATAGATGAGCAGCACAGCCTGTTTTTGGTTGTAGCCTTCTTGGATCAGGCGGTGGTGGATGTGGCCCTTGTCGGCCTGCCCGATGCTAATGTGGGCGCGCTTGCGGCGCACGATGGCGCTAAACGTGTCGATGATAGGCACGCCGGCAACGATGAGCGGGATGATAAGCGAGGTGAGTGCGGCGGTGCGGCTCACGTTGAGCAGCGAGATGGAGCCCAGCGCAAAGCCCAGAAGCAGCGACCCCGAGTCGCCCAAGAAGATGCTTGCGGGGTTGAAGTTGTAGCGCAAAAAGGCCAGACAGGCGCCAAAGAGCGCAATGGAGAGCGCGGCGGCGTCGATGCGGCCCGAGAGAACGGCCATCGAAAACATGGTGAACGAGGCGATGCCGCAGATGCCCGTGGCCAAGCCGTCGAGGCCGTCGATGAGGTTAATGATGTTGGTGAATGCCACCAGATAGATTACGGTGATGGGGTAGGCGAGCCATCCGAGCATGATCTCGCCGGGAGCAAACGGGTTGACGATGACGCCGATTTTTAGGCCGCCCATGCAGGCGATAAGCGCGGCGAGGACCTGTCCGGCCAGCTTTTGCTTGGGCGTGAGCTGGAAGACGTCGTCGATAGCGCCGGTCGCAAAGATGACGGTAAAGGAGAGCGCCAGCATGGGATAGCTAATGTGAAGGCGCGGGTGCGGCACCAGGACGGGTGGCCAGCCTAGGTACCAGGTGCCTAGGATTTGCACAATGCAGGCAACGACCAGGCCCAAAAACACCGCCGTTCCGCCCAAACGCGGGATGGGCTTGGTGTTGATGCGGCGCTTAGAAGGATAGTCGACGGCATCGAGCTTAATTGCCAAGCGCTTGACCAGGGGCACCGCGAGGAAGGTCGTGATAAAAGCCGCCGCTGCCACGCATAGGTACGGTATGTAGCTCGGGGATGAAGCCATGAATCTAAAAACCGCCAAGCGTCGAAGGAAAAGGTCAAAGGTTGCTACGCGGAAATGGCATAGCTGTCCCATGATACTCGACCGAGGGGGGTGCGGAGGTTTGCACCGTGCGATTATCACGCGCATACCAGATATTGGAATGTTGTCGATGGCTTGTCGGGATGCCGGCGGGGATCCATATGGACTGTATGGTGATTTTCGGCAAAAGAAAACCACCCCCCACGTTACGAAAATGAACCCACCTAAAACAGGTGGGTGCCCTCATCGACTGTTCCAGCGTCCTTAACAACGAAGGATACCTGTACTAGGCACGACTGTGTGGGCTCCCTAAATAAACGCGACGGTTCACCCAGTTGCTCCGCGGGGGGCGGAATACCTACATCATAAAGCGGCACTTTATCGATTCCAGTCTTGACATTACAAAAATCGTGTCGGACGATTACGGCGCCTTAGGGACGGAGCCGTCTACCCGGTCTGGCCCTTTACGTTTGAGCTGCTGAATCGTTGTTTTGGAGCATGTTTTTATGCCGACGTCGTTGACCGAACTTTTTTCGCCCGCCTGCCATTTGTGTCCGCGCCGTTGCGGTGCGGCGCGCGATGAGGGCGCGCGCGGCGTATGCGGTGCTAACGACACGCTCAGGGTGGCCCGCGCGGCGCTTCATATGTGGGAGGAGCCGCCTATCTCGGGCGAGGCCGGTTCGGGCACGATCTTCTTTAGCGGTTGCTCGCTTAAATGTATCTACTGCCAGAACCACGAGATCTCGACCGGCAATTTTGGCCTTGAGATTTCGCCTGAGCGCCTGGTCGAGATTATGCTGGAACTGCAGGACCAGGGTGCCAACAACATCAATTTGGTGACGGCGACGCACTATGCGCACCTGTTGCCTGCCGCGATTGCCGCGGCACGGGCGCGCGGGCTGGTCATCCCGATCGTCTACAACACGAGTGGTTACGAGCGTGCGAGTGCCGTGGCGGCGCTGGGCGACCTGGTCGATGTGTGGCTCACCGACTATAAATATGCCGATGCCGGGCTTGCGCAGTCGCTTTCTCATATTAAGGACTACCCGCGCGTGGCCGTGTCGGGTCTGGCCCAGATGGCGCGCGAGATCGATCGCCGCGGGGGAGAGTTGGTGGATGAGGGCGGGCTCATGAAGCGCGGCATCATCGTGCGCCACCTGGTGCTTCCGGGGCATGCGGACGATTCGTGTCGCGTACTGGACCTGGTGTGGCAGACGGTGGGCGACGTGCCGATCTCGGTCATGAACCAATACACGCCCAATGCGCTCATGCGCGAGCAGGGCGGCGACCTGGCACGCGCCGTGACGCGCGAGGAGTACGAGCAGGTGCTCGACCATGCCGACGACCTGGGCTTTACGACGATGTTCTGGCAAGAGGGCGGCGCGGTAGACGAGAGCTTCACCCCGGCCTTCGACAGCACCGGTGTTCTTACCAGGGCAAAGTAGTGCGTTCGTCGATGATTTTTCTGGGACGGGGATAAAAAATCATCGAGAGCATCGCCTGTTCGAAAAGTTGCCAAAATAGCCGCGCCCCAAAAAGACTGGTTATTGGGCGTTGACAGTTGGCGAGCCGTAGGTAAAATATCGACTTGTCCTGGGGACGTAGCTCAGTTGGGAGAGCGCTGCCGTCGCATGGCAGAGGCCGAGGGTTCGACTCCCTTCGTCTCCACCCTTGGATTTGATAAGCCGCTGACATTGTGTCGGCGGCTTTTTTTAAAAGAAAGGGCTATACCATGGCCGAGCTTGAGTCCCAACCACTGTCTGCCGAGGAGCGCGCCGAGTTGGAAGAGCTCCGCGCCGAGAAGGCTCGTCGCGAGGCCCAGGAAGAGGCGCGCCGCGAGCGTGAGGAGCTGGCCGCCCTGCGTGCCGAGCGCGAGAAGGCCGAGGAGGCCGCTGCGAAGGTTGCATCCGAGCCTGCGCCCGCGCCTGCGTCCAAGCCCGCCGCCGCGATGCCCGCGCCCACCGCACCCAAACCTCAGCCTAAAAAGGCCGCTCGTCCCAAGTCCGTCGAGCCTAAGCCGAGTCGTGACGAGATGACCTTTGCCCAGCGCATGGTTACCTCCAAGGAGCCTACAGGCGAGAACGAGATCCCTGGCATGGCGCCGGCTCAAAAAATCATCATTGTCCTTGCCCTCATCGCGTTTGTCATCTTTATGGGCTACACGATCCTGACCAGCATGGGCCTGCTCTAACCGATTTGCATCGGGCGTCATGTCCGCATGCTCTGCTCTCGTCCAACCCTCAAATTCTGCACCACACATTCGAAAGGTCGCCCCATGGCTTTGACCGACATCTCTCATCCCACCGACATCGCAATGCTCACCGATCTGTACGAGCTCACTATGGCCCAGGGCCTGTGGGAGAGCGGCAAGGCCAATGAGCAGGGTTGTTTTACCGCGTTTTACCGCGACCATCCCTTTGGCAGCGCCTATGCCGTCATGTGCGGCACCGCCGAACTGCCCGAGCTGGTCGAGAATCTGCGCTTTACGCCCGAGGACATCGACTACCTCGCATCGCTTGAGGCCCCTGCCGGCGGCGCGATGTTCAAGCCTGGATTCCTCGACTACCTGCGCGATTTTCGTGCGCATGTAAACATCGACGCCGTGCCCGAGGGCGAGCTCGTCTTTCCGCGCGAGCCCATGGTGCGCGTCACCGGCCCCGCGCTGGAGTGCCAGCTGCTCGAGACGGCACTGCTCAACATCGTCGGGTTCCAGACGCTTGTCGCCACCAAGACGGCGCGCGTGGTGCTCGCCGCCGACGGTCGCCCCGTGGCGGAGTTTGGCCTGCGCCGAGCCCAGGGTCCCGATGGCGGCCTGGCCGTTGCGCGCGCGAGCTACGTCGCCGGCTGCTCCTCTACGTCCAATGTGCTCGCCGGCCGCCGCTACGGTATTCCCGTCTTTGGCACGCATGCGCACAGCTGGGTGATGAGCTTCGATTCCGAGCTCGAGGCCTTCCGCGCCTTTGCCAAGTCGAGCCCCAAGAACTGTACGCTGCTCATCGACACCTATGACGTGCGCGAGGGCTGCGAGCATGCCATTACGGTCGCCAAGGAGATGGAGGCGGCGGGCGAGCGCCTGTCGGCTATTCGCATTGACTCGGGCGACCTCGCCAAGCTCTCCAAGTATGTTCGCGGCCGTTTTGATGCCGAGGGCCTGCCCTATGTGGGTATCTCGGTGTCCAACGACCTGGACGAGTACACGATTCAGTCGCTGCTCGACCAGGGCGCGCCCATCGATAGCTTTGGCGTGGGTACCAAGCTCGCGACCTGCTACGACCAGCCGGCGCTGGGCGGCGTGTACAAGCTTTCCGCCCGCCGTGCGAACGAGGCCGACCCGTGGACGCCGGTGGTCAAGCTCTCCGAGCAGCCCTATAAGCGCACGATCCCGGGCGTGCAGCGCGTGCGCCGTTATTACGACGGCTTTGGCGGCCCGGTCTGCGACATGATCTACGACGAGGACCATCTGGCGGGGGAGGGCGCCGCGCGCGGCAATACCCTCGTGGCCGTGAATGATGCCGCCCTGGTGACCGACGTGTCCGAACTTGAGTATCGTGAGCTGTTGGTGCCGATCGTGCGCGACGGCAGTGCGGTGGCTCCGCGTGAGAGCATCCAGGACGCGCGCGAGCGCTGTGTTTGGGCACTCGATCATCTGGATGCGGCTTTCAAGCGCTTCCTGTATCCGCAGACCTACGTGGTGGGTATGGAACAGGGCCTGGCCCAGGTGCGCGACGAGCTCGTGCGCAAGAATATGGCCGCGGCCTCGGCTTTCCCCTGGGCAAAATGATCCGCATGCGGCGGAGGAAAACGTATCATTTTCTCGCTCGCCCGTTCGCCCGTTCGCTGAACAGTCGATTGGTTTGACGTATGACGACTTCTTATAAAACGATGGTGGTAAAGATCGGTTCGTCCACGGTGGTGGGCGCCGACGGCAAGGTCAACCGCGCCTTTATCGGCGGGCTTGCCGATCAGGCCGCAGCGCTGCGCAAGCTCGGCTGGCGTCTGGTCGTGGTGAGCTCGGGCGCTATCGCCTGTGGCTATCCCGTGCTGGGCTTCGACCGTAAGCCGGTCGGCGACCTGCCGAGCCTGCAGGCCTGCGCTTCGGCCGGCCAGTGCATTATCTCGTCGGCCTACGACGAGGAGTTTCATGCGCGCGACCTGCTCACCTCGCTCGTGCTGCTCACGCGTCACGACACGGCGCGCCGTACGTCCTACCTGCACGCGCGCGACGCCCTGCTGCGCCTGGTGAAGCTTGGCGTGGTGCCGGTCGTCAACGAGAACGATACCGTTACCGTCGATGAGATCAAGTTCGGCGACAACGACACACTGGCGGCGCTTGTGAGCTGCCTGGTTTCTGCCGATCTGTGCGTGACGCTCTCGGACATCGATGGCCTCTATACTGCCAATCCGCATGAGGACCCCACGGCCGAGTTTGTTCCTGTCGTGCATAAGATCGATGCCAAGATTATTGCCTCGGCGGGCGATTCTTCCACATCGGTGGGCACGGGCGGCATGATTACCAAGATTCGCGCGAGCCGCATCCTGATGACGGCGGGCATTCAGAGCGTGATTTGCTCGGGCGAGGAGCCCGATGCGCTCGTGCGCCTCGCCCGCGGCGAGAGCGTGGGCACGCTGTTCGATCCGCCGGCGGAGCGTCTGGACATCGCACCCCGCAAGCTGTGGATCGCACTGGGCGACAAGGCGCATGGCTCGGTGACGGTCGATGATGGTGCTGCGAAGGCGCTGGTCAGCCGTGGCTCTTCCCTGCTTGCGGTGGGTATTCGCGAGGTCGATGGCCAGTTTGCCGAGGGCGATGTGCTCGACGTGTGCGACCCGAGCGGTATGGTTGTCGCCCGCGGTATCGTCGAGGCCGATTCGGACGTGCTGGAACTTGCTGCCGGTCGCCGCCAGGACCAGATCGCCAGCAACCGCCTGCTCGCTAACCTGGCCGAGAAGCCGGCGATACACAGGGTTAACTTGATCGTATTTGCATAAAGAAAGACAGCGCTGCGGATCGTTTCCCGCAGCGCTGTCTTTCTCGTGCCGGCACCTGGGGACGTTTCTTTTGTGCCGGCAGGTGGGGACACTCCTTTGCTAGAAGATTCGGCGCAGGTCTCCGCGGTTGAGGGCCTCGTCGAAGAGGTGCTTGAATACCACGCTGCCGTGCAGGCCGTCGTGCTCGAACTCGTTGGTCACCCAGGCATGCGAGTTGCCCACGCGGCTGAGCGTATCAAGCTGCAGGCCCGAATCCACGTACATGTCGTCGAAATACACCGCGGCCTGCAGGGGCACCTCGTTGCACGCCAGTCGCTGCGGGTCGTAGATCTTGTCCCAGCTGGTGTCTTCCATCAGCAGGTCCATGGCGGGCTTGAAGGGCTTGAGCTCGGGCATCTGCTCGAACATCCACGGGAACATGGCCTCGCCGGTAAACATGAGCGGGCGCGCGAGTGTGTCGAACTCGGCACGATGGGCCTTCTCCTCTGCTGCGGCCCAGCGAATGGGCATGGTGTCGCCGTCGGCGTAGATAAACTCCTGCAGTGTCCAGTACAGCGGGTTCGTGCGTGTGTTGGTGCGCTCGAAGGCGCGCATCAAAAAGCTGTCGGATACCGAGGAGCCGCAGCTCAGCGTACCGTCGCCAGTAACAAAAGCGTGATCGATAGTCCAATGCATGCGCTCAAAGCTCGGCTTCATGCCAAAGTCGCTGCCCATGAGCTGTAGGCGCTCGACCGTCATCGGCGAGCCGTCGGGCAGCACGGGCTTCTGTGCCTCGAGCGCATCGGCCAGGGCTGCCACGCGCTCGACGTCGGCGGGGTAGCGGTCGTAATACTGCTGCGTCTTGGCGGCCATGCGCGGGAAGGTGTGCGCGTAGACCTCGCTGGCGCTCGCCGGCACGTGGGGGATGCCGCCGCAGGTAAAGCTCGCCGCCACGCCCTCGGGGAAGAGCGACAGATAACTCAACGTCAAAAAGCCGCCGTAGCTCTGGCCGAGCGTGACCCAGGGCTTGCCGCCAAAGCCCACCAGTCGCAGGTATTCAAAATCGCGCACGATGGAGCTGGCGAGGTGGCGCTTGAGGAAGTCCGCCTGCGAGCGTGCTGTATCGGCGCCGGCGGCCGTTGCGCGATCACCCAGTGCCTTGATCGTGCGTCCGTCCACGCAGCTGCTGCGTCCGGTGCCGCGCTGGTCGGGAAGGACCACGCGGAAATGCTTGACGGCCTCCTCGATCCAGCCGTCGCTTGTGGGCGACAGCGGACGCGGGCTCTCGCCGCCGGGGCCGCCCTGCAAAAACAGGAGCAGCGGCAGATCGTCGTTGATGCGGTCGGGCGCGCAAACCACGCGGTAGAAGAGCTTGATGCTCTCGGGCGCGCCGGCGATTGGTGCCGGCATAGCGCCGCGGCGCATGGTGCTGCCGACGGCCAGGAGCATCGGCTCCAGGCCGCGCCAGTCAAGGGGGACGTCGATGCTGTGGTCCTCGACGTAAAGGCCGGGGACGTGGTACGAAGTGATGAGGGCCATGTGAGTCTTCCGTTCGTTGCGGTGTTTCGGGTTGACCAATTCTACCGCCGCGGGCGAGGCCATGTGCAAATCGGCTACCATGGTTGCAAACTTCTAGGAGAAAGGGCCGCCCATGTCGGTCGATATAGCCACGTATGTCCACGATCTTGCCGTTGCCGCCAAGGCAGCGTCGGCCTCGCTTGCCACGGCGAGCGATGAACAGCGCCAGGAGGCCGTGCGCGCCATGGCCGCAGCACTGCGCAACGGTGTCGACTCCATCGTCGCCGCCAACGAGCTCGATATGTCCGCCGCGCGCGATGCGGGTACCTCGGCCGGACTGCTCGATCGTCTGCTGCTGACGCCCGAGCGCGTCGAGGGCATGGCCGCCGGCCTGGAAAAGCTCGCCGAGCTGCCCGATCCCGTGGGCCGCGTGCTCGACCACCGCGTGCTTGCAAGCGGCGTGGACCTGACCCGTGTGAGTGTGCCGCTGGGCCTGGTCGCTATGGTCTACGAGGCGCGCCCCAACGTGACGGCCGACGCCGCGGGCATCTGCATCCGTACCGGCAACGCCTGCATTCTGCGCGGCGGCTCGCTGGCCTATCACTCGTGTGCCATGATCGCCGAGCTGCTGGCCGATGCGCTCGAGGCCAAGGGCTTCCCGCGCGAGGCCGTGTCGATGATCGAGTCCACCGACCGCGAGGCCACTGGCGAGCTCATGAAGCTCCGCGGTATTGTCGACGTACTCATTCCGCGCGGCGGTGCAGGCCTGATCCAGCGCTGCGTGCGTGAGTCGCTTGTGCCGGTGATCGAGACGGGCACGGGCAACTGCCACATCTACGTGCATGAATCCGCCGACTTTGATAAGGCGCTCAACATTATCGTTAATGCCAAGACCCAGCGCGTAGGCGTGTGCAATGCCGCCGAGTCGCTGCTGGTCGACCGTGCTGTGGCCGATGCGTTTTTGCCCGCAGTCGTGGCCGTGCTGCATGACCACGGCGCGCTCATTCACGGCGACGAGGCAACCTGCGCCGCATGCGCCGATGCCGGGCTTGCCGAGGGTGATGACTACGTCGCCGCGACTGAGGAGGACTGGGGTCGCGAGTACCTGGCGCTCGAGATGAGCGTGAAGGTCGTGGCAAGCGAGGACGAGGCCATCGCACACATCAACCGCTACGGCACGATGCACTCCGAGGCCATCGTTGCCGAGGACACGGATGCTTGCGAGCGCTTCCTGGATGCGGTCGATGCCTCGGCCGTGTACGCCAACGCCAGCACGCGCTTCACCGACGGCGGCGAGTTTGGCCTGGGCGCCGAGATCGGCATCTCGACCCAAAAGCTCCACGCCCGCGGCCCCTTCGCCGCCGAGGCCCTCACCACTTACAAATACAAGCTCCGAGGCACCGGCCAGGTCCGCCCCTAACGCCCGCGCAAACAAAAACCACCACAAAGGTGCCTGTCCCCTTTGTGGTGGTTTTAGGTGGCGTGGGCGATTAAGCCTGGAAGGTATCGCGGTCGGGGGCGAAGGACTGCATGGCCGCGATGGTACGGTCGAAGAGCTCGGGGAGCTCCCAACCCAACATCTCGGCGCCCTGCGAAATCACGTCGCGCGAGCAGCCGGCGGCAAAGCGCTTGTCCTTGAACTTCTTCTTGAGCGACTTGGTCGTAAAGTCCATAACGCTCTTGCTCGGGCGCATGATGACGGCAGCGCCGATCAGGCCGGTGAGCTCATCGCAGGCAAACAGGATCTTTTCCATCTGCAGCTCGGGTTTGGGCAGCGAGGTGTTGAAGTCGGACGTGTGCGTCTGGATGGCGCGAATGAGCTCGGGAGACGCACCTTCGCCCTCAAGAATCTCGGCAGCATAGATGGTGTGGTTCATGGGGTCGTCCTCATGCTCCTCCCAATCCAGGTCGTGCAGCAGACCGACGATGCCCCAAAACTCCTCGTTCTCGGGGTCGAACTCGCGCGCAAAGTAGCGCATAGTGCCCTCGACCGTCTCGCCATGGGTGATGTGGAACGGGTCCTTGTTGTGCTCGTTGAGCAGTTCGAACGCGCGGTCGCGGGTGATTCCGGCGGTAAGCGGCTCTGCCATAGGAGACTCCTTGTGCTCGTGGGGATCGATAAGAATGAATACTACTAGAACAAGAAAACCACCACAAAGGTGCCTGTCTCCTTTGTGGTGGTTTTGGCGCGGTTGGGTTAGTTGAGGGCGGCTTGGGCTAGGCGGGCTTCGGCGGCCTCCTCGGTGACGCCAAGGGCCACGGCGAACTCCTCGATGGAGCGGCGTTTGGCCTCCTTGAGTACGCGCATGTAGTAGGAGCTGGGTTTTTTATCAGCTTCCTCGGCCTGGCGAATGCGGTGCATCATGGTTTTTGCCACGCGGACCGTCTCGGGCGCGCCCAGCTTGAGCTGCTGCTTAAAGTGTGTCTCCTCAAGCGAGCTGTTGCGCTCGGTAAAGGTGTCGCACTCAAGCTCGTCATAGTGGCTCAGCAGGTGCTCGGCATCTTGCTGCGAGATGGCGGCGTGCAAACGGTCGGCCTGCGCCACGGGGTACATGAGGATCGTCTGCGCATGTCCCTGCTTGGTCTCGAGCAGTAGCATGGGCTGCGGTGTGTCGTCCCTAAAACCGACGACGGTGCAGACTCCCTGACCCGGATGAATGACGTGTTGACCGATTGAGAACATGCTACCTCCAACTTATACGAATTTACGTATGTCTAGAATAACACGCTGACGTGCGCAAACCCTTACTTTATGCAGGAAAAGCACACAACTCCGATAGGTAAGAGTATTCGATAACAGGCGCAGCTCATTCACACCTTTATGCATTTTCAACGCCTGCATAATCTGCAGGCAGACTGGCATCTTTGAGTGACTCCATACAAGCTGTAGTCAATTTTGTGCATATGCAATATCGATTGGCTTTACCCTGCGACAGTGCCCGTCGCTTGTGATAGAGTGCTACAAACTCTGGCTTTTGCCCTACGAGTGACCAAGAGCTCGGGGGCTTTAACACAAGGAGGATCTATGCCCGAGAAGATTGAAGAGCTGGTACGCGCTGCGCTTGCTGCGGCCCAGGAGGCCGGCGACCTTTCCGCATTTGAACTTGACGATTGCGCTATCGAGCGACCGGCTGACACTTCTCATGGCGAGTGGACCTCTACCATGGCCCTGAAGTCCGCCAAGCTGGCCCATTGCGCCCCGCGCAAGATCGCCGAGGCCATCGTTGCCCATATGCCCGAGGACCCCGCGATCGAGAAGGTCGAGATCGCAGGCCCCGGCTTCATCAACTTCTACCTCTCCGTTGCCGTCAAGAATGCCATCTTTGGCGAGGCTCGCGAGAAGGGCATGGACTTCGCTAAGTCCAACGTCGGTGGTGGCCTGAAGACCCAGGTCGAGTTCGTCTCCGCCAACCCCGTCGGCCCCATGCACATCGGCCACGGCCGCTGGGCCGCGCTGGGCGACTCGCTCTGCCGTGTTATGGACCACGCCGGTTACGACATCCAGCGTGAGTTCTACATCAACGACCACGGCTCTCAGATGAACACCTTCGGCAACTCCATCAGCACGCGCTATATGCAGCTTGCCGACATCATCGCCAAGCAGGGCGTGGATATCGACGAGGCTCACAAGCTGCTGATCGCCGACCGCGACGCCTTTGTTGCCGACGAGAACGACGAACACCCTGAGACCCATCCGTATCAGGACAACTTTGCCGAGACCTTGGGCAAGGACTCCTACGGCGGCGACTACATCATCGACGAGGCTGCCGAGTTCTGGCGCACCGACGGCGACAAGTGGGTCAACGCCGATCCGCAGGAGCGCATGGAGAGCTTCCGCGAGCGCGGCTACGTGAAGATGGTCGACAACATGCGCGACCTCTGCCACGCCGTCAATTGTGACTTCGATCGTTGGTACTCCGAGCGTTCGCTGTACGTGAAGGACACCGAGGGCGAGACCGCCGGCACCTCTGCCGTCGACCGCGCTTTTGAGAAGCTCGACAAGATGGGCTACCTCTACACCAAGGACGGCGCCCTGTGGTTCCGCTCCACCGACCTGGGCGATGACAAGGACCGCGTCCTGATCAAGTCCGACGGCGAGTACACCTACTTCGCCTCCGACGTTGCCTATCACTGGGATAAGTTCCAGCGCGTCGACCACGTCATCGACATCTGGGGCGCCGACCACCACGGCTACATCGAGCGCGTCCGCTGCGTCTGCGACGCTCTGGGTTACCCCGGCAAGTTTGAGGTTCTGCTGGGCCAGCTCGTCAACCTGCTGCGCAACGGCAAGCCCGTCCGTATGTCCAAGCGCAAGGGCACCATGGTGACCTTGCAGGAGCTCGTCGACGAGGTTGGCTCCGACGCCGCTCGCTACACGCTCATCTCCAAGAGCTCTAACCAGATGGTCGACTTCGACATCGAGCGCGTCCGCTGCGTCTGCGACGCTCTGGGTTACCCCGGCAAGTTTGAGGTTCTGCTGGGCCAGCTCGTCAACCTGCTGCGCAACGGCAAGCCCGTCCGTATGTCCAAGCGCAAGGGCACCATGGTGACCTTGCAGGAGCTCGTCGACGAGGTTGGCTCCGACGCCGCTCGCTACACGCTCATCTCCAAGAGCTCTAACCAGATGGTCGACTTCGACATCGAGGCCGTTAAGAAGCGCGACAACTCCAACCCGGTGTACTACGTGCAGTACGCTCACGCCCGCGTGTGCTCCATCCTGCGCCGTGCCGCTGACGTTACGCCCGAGCAGGCTGACGAGATGGGCATGAAGGCCGTCGCCGCCAAGGCCATCGGTGAGAACGTCGATTACTCGCTGCTGACCGATCCGACCGAGCTCGCCCTTTCGCGTAAGCTCAACGAGCTCACCGACCTGATTGCCAGCTGCGCTCGCGACCGCGCCCCGTTCCGTCTGACGCACTTTGCCGAGGAGCTCGCCGGCGACTTCCACAGCTTCTACGCTGCCTGCCAGGTGCTGCCGAGCGAGGGCCGTCCCGTCGACCCCGAGCTTTCGCGTGCCCGTCTGGCCGCTTGCGACGCCGTCCGCGTAACACTCGCCCTGGTGCTCACCCTCGTTGGTGTCTCCGCTCCCGAGCAGATGTAAGCTACGGGTCATTTAACCGTGTAGGTTCGGCTTTGCTGAGCCCTATAAGCCCGATCTCCATGCGGAGGTCGGGCTTTTTGCATAAACGCCGGCGTATTGACGAATTTGGGGCTGCTGGAAATACGAAACTATGCCGGTTTACTACGATGAATTGAGAAATGCCAACCACGCCGGCTTTTCGCTAAAAAGTGCAAGGCATCTACCTGCGGTTTTAGTTCAACAAGTTTCGGAGTGGTTGCGGTTGAGCGATTCATCGTAGTAAACCGCCATAGTTTTGGCGGAGGCAGTCAGATTTGTGGGCGGTAAACCAAAGAGTGTCCCTTTTGAATAGTCGTTTAAGAACGTCCCCAATGACTAAGTTGCAGGTGACGGCGGTTGTGTTACACTAACGTTGCGTATATGACGCAAATATCTCGATACAGATCAATGATGTCCGTCGGTATTTGACGGAGCTAGACTGTTTAGCCGCCCTGAAGGTTTATGCAGGGAGCATGTGATCACAGGGCTTGAAAAGAAAGTTGAGCAAACACTGTGTCTGATCAACAGCAAGAAAACGAAATAACGACGACGCAAGCCGCTCCCGCTGCACCGGTTGTGTCGGACCAGGTCGCGGCGCCCGCGCAAGCCTCGGCTCCTGAGACGCCTACGCCTGCAACGGCTGAGAAGGCCGTTCCTGCAACTGGTGAGGAGGCTGTTCCGGCAAAGCCCAAGCGCACGCGCCGCGCGGCCAAGCCTGCCGCTGACGGCGAGGAGGTCACCAAGCCCAAGCGCCGTACTACGCGCACGACACGCGCCAAGCGCACCGTTGTAGCTGACTCCTCGGCGCCGATTTCCGATGAGGTCGCGCAGGCACGTGCGTTGGCGCAGATTAGCGAGGCTCAGGTGGTGCGCGCCCGCCGTCGTGCTGCCGAGCGTGAGGCCGCGGCTCTGACCGAGCTTGCAGCTCCGTCTGTGCCTGAGACGCCTGCCGCCGACCAGCCGACCGAGAAGCCGGTACCGCGCACACGCCGACGCACGGCTGCTAAGGCCGAGCAGGTTGCCGATCAGGTAACCCCTGAGCTCACCGAGGCTTCGGTCCGTTCCGCGGCAGGGGAGGGCGCATCGCCTGCTGAGTCCGCTGCGCCTGTCGAGGCCAGCGAAGTTCCCGTTGTCGATCCGGCTTTGCGCCCGCACCGTCGCGGTCGCAAGCCCAAGGCCTTCGTCGAGGCAGAGAAGGCCGCAGCCGCAGCTGCAGCCGCTCGGGATGCTGCGGCGACCGCCGAGTCTGCAACCGCCGCCGACGCGCCCGTCCAGGATGCTACGACTTCCGAGGCTGCTCCCGCCGATGTCGAGCCCGCCGACGTCCGTCCCGGTCGCAGCCGTCGCACTGCTGCTAAGCGCACGTCCAAGGCCAAGGCTGCCAAGAAGGGTGCATCCGAGGATTCCGCCGAGACGACCGTCGATGCATCGACTGATGCCGCCGAGCCCCAGGACGTTGAACAGCCTGCGTCCGAGAAGCCCAAGCGCGGTCGCAAGAAGTCCGCTAAGGCCAAGGCGTCCGAGCAGCAGGCCGAGGCCGAGCTGCAGGGCGATTCCAAGGCCGAGGCCAGCGATGATACTGCGGCTAACGCCGATGCCGCCGCAACCGGTGGCGCCGCGCCCGCCGAGGCCGAAGACGGCACTCGTTCCAACCGTCGCCAGCACAAGCGCAACGAGGAACGCAACGAGCGCAACAACGACCGTCGCAACCGTCAGCGCGATCGCAAGCAGCGCAACAAGGAACGTAATGCCGCCCCCACCGAGCCCACGCTTTCGCGCGAGGAACTCGCGGCCATGAAGGTCGCCGAACTGCGCGAGAAGGCCAAGGAGTTCGAGATCGAGACGACCGGCAAGAAGAAGGCCGAGCTCGTCGAGGAAATCTACACCACTGCCGCGAAGGCCGAGGGCTTCCGCGACATCAAGGGCATTCTGCAGATTCGCCCGGACAGCTCCGGCATCATCCACGCCCATGGCTACATGAAGTCCAACGACGACGCCTTCGTGCCCGCCTACCTCATCCGCTCCGCGCGTCTGCGCACGGGCGACGTCATCGAGGGCTCGCTGCGTCCTTCGCGCGGCGGCGACAAGCGCGCCGGCCTCGCCAAAATCACGACCGTCAACGGTCTAGACCCCGAGCAGATTCGCAACCGTCCCAAGTTCGGTGACCTCACCCCGGTCTATCCCAACGAGCCGCTGCGCATGGAGCATGGCAAGGACTCCATTACCGGTCGCGCCATCGACATCGTGTCGCCGATCGGCAAGGGTCAGCGTGGCCTGATCGTGTCCCCGCCCAAGGCCGGCAAGACCACGATCCTCAAGAAGATCTGCCAGTCTATCTCGATTAACAACCCCGAGGTGCACCTCATCTGCCTGCTCGTCGACGAGCGCCCCGAGGAGGTCACCGATATGCAGCGCTCCATTAAGGGCGAGGTCGTGGCCTCGACCTTCGATATGCCTGCCGACAACCACACTCGCGTGGCAGAGCTTGTCATCGAGCGCGCCAAGCGCATCGTGGAGCTGGGCGGCGATGTTGTGGTGGTGCTCGACTCCATCACGCGTCTTGCCCGCGCCTACAACTTGGCGGCGCCCGCCTCAGGCCGCATCCTTTCGGGCGGCGTCGATTCGGCGGCACTGTATCCTCCCAAGCGCTTCCTGGGTGCAGCCCGTAATATCGAGAACGGTGGCTCGCTCACCATCCTGGCCTCTGCCCTCATCGACACCGGTTCCAAGATGGACGAGGTCATCTTTGAGGAGTTCAAGGGCACCGGCAACATGGAGCTTAAGCTCGATCGCGAACTGGCCGACCGCCGCATCTTCCCGGCTATCGACCCCGTTGCCTCCGGTACGCGTAACGAGGACCTGTTGGTCGACGAGCAGATGCGTCCGTTTGTCTTTGGTCTGCGTCGCATTCTTGCCGGCATGAACAACACCGAGCGCGCAGCCGCGTCGTTCATTAAGGGTCTTAAAGGCACCAACACCAACCAGGAGTTCCTGGTGCGTTCGGCCAAAAAGCACAGCGACTACGAGCAGACGTTCTAGGCTGTCATCCACGCGCAGCGATAGCCATCAATGCGATAAAGGGTCGGGGCTTGCGCCTCGGCCCTTTTCCATATCGCGTATCCGCGCTTATTTTTGACCATAAGACTGGCAAGCAGCAGGTTTCCCGTTTCAATCCGACATCGTCGCTTGCAATCGACTGGGCGGTTTCGCATAATAGCTTTTAAGCTTCGCGACGGATAACGCAGATGAAACGAACCATATACCGTTGCTTTGGGGCATAGCCCCGCTTCATCTTCTCTCGCGCAGCCAACTGAATGATGCGATTTGGGTGCTGGAAGATGGGGAGAGCTCATGGCTTCTTCTGATGCAACACAACGAGCAGTCCTTGCCGGACTTTCGTGCGGGATCGGCCTTGCCGCTCCCGTGGTTATGTATGCCGCGACGCTGCCGTTTTCGTCGGTGAACGAGACGGTCGTGGCGGGTGCGGTTCCCTTCGCCGTGGGCGCGGTGGCGGGCGTGGGTATCTATGTCGCCTCGCTGGGTATCTCCGAGTACCGTGCGCAGCGTGAAGAGCGTCTGTTCCAGCCCGACGCCATGGGCGGTGCCGCCAATCTCAATCAGCATCAAAGCGAATTCAAGACCGCCTCGATTCCAGCTCAGCAGCAGGATGCTACTCCTTACGTTGCTGTTTCTGCTTCTCAGGCTCAGTCGGAGCAGTCTACCTCGGCATTCCTTTCCGGCCTGACTGGTGCGTTCCAGCGCCGTCATGCCGATGATGGTGTCCCTACCATCGCTCGAGCCGCAGATGCTATGGACGAGGACGAGGCTTGGTCCATGATCGACAGTATGCTCGACGACGATTCGCCGGTGAGCTGCGACCCTGCACACTCGCGCGACGTCTATCAAGTCGCCATCGACGAGCTCACCAACGGCGGGCAGACCGGCTCCTTCAATCGCGACGACATCGCCGCCGCGGCGCGTGCCGTGTCGGGCTCCCAGGCCGCCCCTGCGGGCAGCACGGCGGCTTTCGTGGCACTCGTTGCCAACGCGGCATCCAATATCGCCTACAGCGCTACCTCGGCGGACGCGAACGCTTCTGCCGATAATTCGTACGTTGATGAAGCCATTACCGCGGACGAGGAGGCCGTTGCCGCCCGCCGTGCCGCCGAAAGCTCGCTGTGGGGCGCTCCTGCCCAGCAGCAGGCGGCTGAGGCTGCGCCGTACAACGCAAACCTCGCCAGCATGCCTAT
>CAUEUQ010000039.1:0-17931 GCA_959021215.1 uncultured Collinsella sp.
AGCAGCAGGCGGCTGAGGCTGCGCCGTACAACGCAAACCTCGCCAGCATGCCTATCATCTCCGGTGCCGCGGACATCGATCTCGATGACCTCGATGAGCCTGCAGCCATCACCGCATCGATTGATGCCCAAGATCGCATCGACACCGGCGACCTTCCGGACGCCTCGCTCGAGGTTGATGTTCCCATGGCCGATTACTCGGGCCACGAGGACATGTGGGCCGCCGCCACCGCGATTCTGGATGAGATTGACGAGCCTGCTCCTGTTGCGGCCCCCGCTCCCGTCGCTGCCCCTCAGCCTGCTGCCCCCGCCTATGTCGGCCGTCACAGCGCTGTGTTCCCCGAGGATACCGCCCGTATCTCGCGCGAGAGCATCGAGCGAGCCGAGGCTATTGCCGCCGGCATTATGGAAAATCGTCGTCACGAGCGCGTCAATCAGATCCTCGAGGAAGAGATCGAGCGCCTGCAGTCCTCTACCGCCAAGCGTACGGGCCGTGCCTATCTGAGCGTTATCGAGGGCGGTACCGTCAGCTTCGCGCCGCTCCGCGCGGAGGCATAACTTCTGCATGGTTAAGATCAATCGAAAATGGGCGGTCGTGACCTGCCTGATGGCGCTCTTGATCTGGGGCAACTCGCTGGTTCCCGGCTCGGGGTCGGGCTCGCTGAGCCTAACGGTCATGGAAGCTATCCGCGGTTTTCTGCACGGCGTGGGACTTCCATATGAATGGGTGACCAACTTTGTTGTTCGCAAGTGCGCGCATTTTACCGAGTATACGGTGCTCGGCATCCTGGCAACGCACGCCTTTGATTTTGAGGGCCGGCGCACCTTTGACGTGCTGCTGCCCACGGCGGTGTTCCTGCTACTGATTCCCTCGATCGACGAGACGATTCAGCTCTTTGTGCCGGGACGCGCCGGCATGATCACCGATGTGATGATCGACTGCTGTGGAGCGGCAACGGGCGTTGTGCTCCGATATCTCTTACGGTCGCTGATGTGCGCCAAAAAGGCCGCCTAGGACGTATTGTTTGGTCCTAGGCGGCCTTTTTTATTTGAGGGCTTATATGAGGCGTGGTGGCGTCGTTCCGTAGGTCGGATTTGCCGGGCGTGCCACGCCCCGTGGGTGCGTCTGCTACTGAAGCGCCTGTGCGCCCAGGGCCAGGCAGCCCATGATGCCCTGCTTGCCCTCGAGGCTGTTGTTGACGATGTAGTTATCGATGTCGTTGACCTCGGGCGTGACGATATAGCCGTTGAGCATCTCGGCGCACTTCTTGCGCGCGAGCGGCACGATGGGGGTGTGGTCGGCCACGCCGCCGCCGATGATGATCTTTTGCGGCGCGTAGCACAGTGTGTAGGTCATGAGCGCCTGTGCCAGATAGCCGGCGAGCAGGTCCATGGCCTCCGGGTCATCGGCCATGTCTCCGGCGCTCTTGCCATCCCAGCGCTTTTTAACGCCGGGGCCGGCGATGAGGCCCTCGAGGCAGTTGTCGTGGAAGGGGCAGGCGCTATGCTCGCCGATGGTGTCGCGCGGGTCGCGCGTGACCAGGATGTGGCCGGCCTCGGGATGCATCATGCCGTGCACGAGCTTACCGCCCGAGAGCACGCCGGCGCCCACGCCGGTGCCGATGGTCAGGTAGACCACATCGGTAAGGCCCTTGGCGCAACCAAACGTGACCTCGCCTAGGCAGGCGACGTTGACGTCGGTATCGTAGCCGCAGGGGATATTGAGCTCGTTTTGGATAGTGCCCAGCAGGTCAAAGTAGCGCCATGCCGTTTTGGGCGTCTCCAGGATCTTGCCGTATTGGGGCGAGGCGGGGTTGACTGCGGTAGGGCCAAAGGCGCCAATGCCCAGCGCGGCGATGCCCTTGTCGGCAAACCACGCGTTGACGGCCTCGACGGTCTCCTGCGGGGTCGTGGTCGCGATCTGCTCACGCTCCAGGACCGTGCCGTCTGCATAGCCCGTGGCGCAGACCATCTTGGTGCCGCCGGCCTCGAGCGCTCCGATAAGCTGCTGCTCTGCCATAGTATTCCTCTCTGGGACGAGTTGCTCCGTGACTAAAGTATAGTGCGCTAAACCATTTAAGAAAGCGCTATAAAAAGAAGCCCCGCAACTCGGCGGTGCGGGGCTTCTTTGGTTGCTTTAGTTGTCGGGCCGTCCTTACCCGCGCGGTTTGATTTTATCACGTAGCGATTTGAGGTTCTCCAGCGCCGCGTTGAGCGTCTCGTCACGCTTGGCAAAGTGGAAACGGATCAGATGGTTGACGGGCTCGCGGAAGAAGCTCGAGCCGGGCACAGCGCCCACGCCCACCTTTGAGGCCAGGTCCTCGCAGAACTCGAGGTCGCTGTCGTAGCCAAACTCCGAGATATCCATCATCACATAGTAGGCGCCCTGCGGCACGTTGTGCTCAAGACCGAGACTGTCGAGCCCCTGGCAGAACAGGTCGCGCTTGGCGGTATAGTGGTCAAGGACCTCATCGTAATAGCTGTCGTCGAAGTTGAGGGCGGTGACGACGGCTTCCTGCAGGGGAGCGGCGGCACCCACGGTGAGGAAGTCGTGGACCTTCTTGATGCGCTCGGTGATTTCGGCAGGGGCGATGGTGTACCCCAGGCGCCAGCCGGTGATGGAGTACGTCTTGGACAGCGAGCTGCAACTGATGGTTCGTTCGAACATGCCGGGCAGCGTGGCCATATAGACGTGCTCGTGGGGCGCGTAGACGATGTGCTCGTATACCTCGTCGGTGATGCAGTAGGCGTCGTACTTTTTGCAGAGGTCGGCGATAAAGGTGAGCTCCTCGCGCGTAAAGACCTTGCCACAGGGGTTGGACGGGTTGCACAGGACGATCGCCTTGGGATCGTTGTCGCGGAAGGCCGCCTCAAGCACCTCACGGTCAAAGTCGAACGCAGGCGGGTTGAGCGGCACGTAGATGGGCTCGGCACCCGAAAGGATCGTGTCGGCGCCGTAGTTCTCATAGAACGGCGAGAAGATGACGACCTTGTCGCCGGGGTTCGTGACCGTCATCATGGCGGCCATCATGGCCTCGGTGGAGCCGCAGGTGACTACGATATTCTCGTTGGGGTTCACCGGCATGCCCATAAAGTGCTCCTGTTTGGCGGCGAGCGCCTCGCGCATGGTCTGAGAGCCCCAGGTGATGGAGTACTGGTGATAGAGCGGCTTGGGGTCGCTGGCGATGGCGCTGAGGCTATCGAGCAGCTGCGCCGGGGGATCGAAGTCGGGGAAGCCCTGCGAGAGGTTGACGGCGCCGTACTTATTGGAGATGCGTGTCATGCGGCGGATGACCGAATCGGTAAATCTCGCCGTACGGTTGGAGAGTTCTTTCATGCTGGTCCTTTCGAGCATTTGCAGTGGGGCAAGTTTACTCCTATGAAACCGGTGGGAATTGCTCGAAACGCGCCCGAAAAACTCTTTTCAAAATTCTTGAAAATTGGGGCTTGCATCGCGTGGCGTTCCTTGCAATAATAGTCGAGCGCGAAGCGCACAGGACACGGTGGGTGTAGCTCAGTTGGCTAGAGCGACGGGTTGTGGTCCCGTAGGTCGAGGGTTCGAGTCCCTTTACCCACCCCAGTTCTTGCTTCGTGTTGATATCGGGTCGTTAGCTCAGTTGGTAGAGCAGGGGACTCTTAATCCCAAGGTCCAGGGTTCGACCCCCTGACGGCCCACCAAAGCATGTTAAGACGGTCAACTTCGGTTGGCCGTCTTTTTTGTTGACCTTGCATGGGGTCGAACCCGAAAGGGCGCGGAGCTGAGGAAACGCGTAAGCGTTTACATGCGTAGCGCGCAAGGCGCAAAGCGCCGCAGCGGCCGTCTGCGCAGCAGGCTGACCCCCTGACGGCCCACCCAAAGATTGTTAAAGCGACTGGCTCAGGCTGGTCGCTTTTTTGTTGACCTTTCATGGGGTCGAACCCGAAGGGGCGTGGCCGCTTTCACAGATCGAGCCTACCCTGGGGATCGGTAAAACCGTCAGTACCCTCCTTGAGTTTCTTCTCGTCTGCCTTCACACGACGCTCGAGCTTTTTTGTATCCTCGGCAGGCGGTAGGTTCTCGGGGACAATTCCGCGGTCAATGAGGCTGCCACGCACGCTTGTGTTGTTCTCGACGTGCTCTTGCTTGATCTGGTCCAGACCGTACAGGTCGTGTTCCTCGGCGTTGAAGGCCGTCATCGAGTTCGTAAGGTCCTTTGCTTTGATGAGGACATCGGCTAACCTGTCCGCCAATGCCGCGCTCTTGGGTACGCCCAGCTGCTGCTTCATTTCCGCCGTGCTTCTGCCGCCGAATAACGCTTCATCGCCCTTCGACTTGATGATCGCGAATCCTTTGGAGTCCACGCCTCGTTTGAACGCAATGCCCGAGAGCTGTTTCTCTGAATCGGATAGCGAGTGGCGCGCCTGCAAGCGCTGAATCTCTGCGAAGCGCTGCTCTATGAGCTCCTGACGGCGTGTCTGCACGGCGAAGTACGCCTGTGCGAGTGCGATTTCGGGCTTGTTTGGGTCTCCGTTTTGGGCGATTAAATAGCATGCGTAGCGCGTCAGCTTGTAGTCTTTTACGGCTCGTTTGGCGATGCCGGCATCTACCATTTTGCTGGCCTCAGCAAAATGGGCGGCAACAGGCATTTTATTGGTGTCACATGATGCCATGGATCTCTTAACTGCAGTCTCAAAATTACGCCATTGGGTGTATCCGAGGGGTTCCATTAAATCGCGTGCGAGCCAATACTCAACGCCGTCTTCTACATGGGCGTAGCTGTCAAGTTCGACACGCCATTTCTCAATATCCCTGCTGTCCATATCTCTACCTTTCTGTTCGTTTGTCTACGTGGGCTATGTCGACTCCGTATTCAGAATGAGTATATTTGCCTGCGCGGACACGAATGGGCCCCGCGCCACTTCGAGTTCGCGGGGCCCATAGATATCGAGTAGTTGTGTTCTGTTTTGAACAGGTGCTCAGCTTAGTCCGCTCGATAGTGCGAACCTAAGCTTTCAGTTCGCTTGCGCATGGCTTTGACCATTTCCTGTGCTAGTCGAATCTGCGACTGCAGGCGGGCGAGGGCAGCGATTTCGCTGTCGTTGGCATGTGGCTTATTTAGAGCCGTGGCTTCGTCTTGCAGGCTTTCAAGCTGTTGCAGGGCCTCGGATAGGCCTGTTTCGGTCCTGTTGATCATACAATAGGTGCTCATCGTGTGCCTAAGGCTGTGTGTCAGGCGTTTGGCATCTGTTGTGGCAATGCCGTACTGGGGGAGGGTGATATCCGCCTTCAGGGCTGCCTCAGGCTCCTTCTGCGCTGCAAGGGCTGCCGATGTGCCCGCGATGCGCCCGAACACGATGCCGTTGGCACTTGATAAGCCACCAATGCGGTCGGCTCCGTGCATGCCGCCTGTCGCCTCACCGCAAGCGTAGAGGCCCTCAACGCCCGTGTACGCGGTCTTATCGATCTTGATACCGCCGTTAGCGGCGTGGGCATACATCGCAACGCGCATCTCGTCAGTCGGGGCGATGCCGTGCTCGTCTTGCAGCCAGGTGGCAAAGGTCTGCACAAACTCTGGGACATCCTCGCGGGGGAAGTCGTAGCGGAGCGCCAGGCCTTCGGCGCCTGCCTGATCGATGGCAAGATCGATAGCGCGGGAGGCCAAGCGTGACGTGAAAGGACCATATCCAGAGCGCTGCTCGAGCAGGTCGTCTAGCTTGTCGTCGGCAATATCTGCCGGCTGGTCTACATGTACGTAGCGCCAGGTTTTCTCGTTGAAGACCAGGTTGCGCTTGGGCTCGATGAAGCCGGGCATCATTTGCATGAACTCTATATTAGTAAGCGATGCGCCGTGCGCCAGTGCGATGGCCTGCGAGGAGCTGAGCACATCAGCCGACGTAAGGCTGCGCTCGAACAGGCCGCCTGTGCCACCGGCTGCGATGATCGTGGCTTTGGTGGCACAGGGCACGATTCGATCTTCGGTGAGGTTGTAGAGCACGGTTCCGGTGATTCTGCCGTTCGTGTCCTCAATAAGGTCGATAAGCTCATGGCGGGGGAGCAGGCGAATGCCGAGCGACTCGATCCAGGTCGTCAGAGCGTCCTCAAGGGGCTTGCGGGTGAGACCGCGCCACATGCGCGTCTTGTGATCAAAGCAGGGGATAAATTGCTTTTGTTGAGCACTCTCAGCGTTTTGCGGACGCTTGAGTTCAACGCCCAGGTCTTGCTCGAGCCATTCAATTGCTTGGGGAATGCCGTGGACAAACGTCTGGACAAGCTCGGGGTCGGAGACACCGCCGCCGACGGTCTGGATGGTGTCGATGAGGTCTTGTTCGTCGTCTTCGTTAACGGGTCCGATAAGCCCTAGGCCCCAGGTTCCAGGGAAGAAGCTCGATCCACTCATGGTCTTGCCGGCGCTTGCCACAGCGACGGTTGCGCCAGTGCGTGCCGCTTCGATGGCGGCACAAAGGCCCGCAATGCCAGATCCAATTACCAGTACATCAGTCGATTCCATCGGATTCCTTTCTCGTCCGGCGCATTGTCGCACGGGTGATCGGCAATGGGGCCGCAAAGACTCGGCAAATCGGTAAAGGGCAAATATGGCAGGTGGGCGTCAGGTGGACTCGGCCACTTCGGTCGGCCCATTTGATAAGTTGCGGTGGAATACGGACTGTTTTGGCCTGTATGGATGCAATTCAGTCCGTATTTCACCGCATCTGATACATCGGACCCTTTAATAAGAGTAACCAATTTGAGACGGGGCAAACAAAAAGAGCCGCTACCTCGAAAGGTAGCGGCTCTAAAGCTCAACTATATGAGCATCGCGCGGGCGCGATTAGGCCTTGAGGGCCTCCTCGACGGCGACAGCGCAGGCGACGGTGGCACCGACCATGGGGTTGTTGCCCATGCCGATGAGACCCATCATGTCGACGTGCGCAGGCACGGAGGAAGAACCGGCGAACTGAGCGTCGGAGTGCATACGGCCCATGGTGTCGGTCATGCCGTAAGAGGCAGGGCCGGCGCCCATGTTGTCCGGGTGCAGGGTACGGCCAGTGCCGCCACCAGAAGCGACGGAGAAGTACTTCTTGCCAGCCTCGAGGCGCTCCTTCTTGTAGGTGCCAGCGACGGGGTGCTGGAAGCGCGTGGGGTTGGTGGAGTTACCGGTGATCGAGATGTCGACGTTCTCGTGCCACATGATGGCAACGCCCTCGCGGACGTCGTCGGAGCCGTAGCAGTTAACGGCAGCGCGGGGACCATCGGAGTAGGGGATGGTCTCGACGACCTTGAGCTCGCCCGTGTAGTAGTCGAACTGGGTCTTCACGTAGGTGAAGCCGTTGATGCGGGCGATGATCTGAGCGGCGTCCTTGCCCAGACCGTTGAGGATAACGCGCAGCGGCTTCTTGCGAGCCTTGTTGGCGTTCAGAGCCAGGCCGATAGCGCCCTCAGCGGCAGCGAAGGACTCGTGGCCGGCCAAGAAGGCGAAGCACTCGGTGTCGTCGGAGAGCAGCATAGCGCCCAGGTTGCCGTGGCCCAGACCAACCTTGCGGTCCTCGGCGACGGAGCCGGGAACGGTGAAGGCCTGGATGCCCTCGCCGATGATGGCGGCAGCCTCAGAAGCGGACTTGGCGCCACGCTTGACAGCGAGAGCGCAACCGAGGGTGTAGGCCCACTCGGCGTTCTGGAAGGCGATGGACTGGGTGTTGTTGACGATCTCACGCGGGTTGAAGCCCTTGTCGGTGCAGATCTGCAGAGCTTCCTCGAGGGAGGCGATGCCGTTGTCGGCGAGGCACTTGTTGATCTTGTCAGCGCGGCGCTCGTAACCTTCGAACGTAACAGTCATAGTTATTTCCCTCCCTTTCTACTCGTGAACCGGGAACACGCTGGCGACGGAGTGAGTCTCCTCGTCGGTGCGCGGGTCGATGTACTTGGCAGCGTTCTCCCACTGACCATAGTGGCCCATAGCGCCAGCGATGGCCTCCTCGGGGGTCTTGCCGGCCTTGACGGCGTCGGTGAACTTGCCGAGGTTCAGGAACTCGAACGCGATGATCTCGTTCTTGTCGTTGAGAGCCATGCGGGTGACGTAGCCCTGAGCGAGCTCGAGGTAACGAGCGCCCTTGGCCTTGGTGCCGAACATGGTGCCGACCTGGGAGCGAAGGCCCTTGCCGAGGTCGTCGAGGGAGGCGCCCACGGGCAGGCCGCCCTCGGAGAACGCGGTCTGGCTGCGGCCGTAAACGATCTGCAGGAAGATCTCGCGCATAGCAACGTTGATGGCGTCGCAGACGAGGTCGGTGTTGAGGGCCTCGAGGATGGTCTTACCGGGAAGGATCTCGGAAGCCATGGCGGCAGAGTGGGTCATGCCCGAGCAGCCGATGGTCTCAACGAGGGCCTCCTCGATGATGCCGTCCTTGACGTTCAGCGTGAGCTTGCAGGCGCCCTGCTGAGGTGCGCACCAACCCACACCGTGCGTAAGACCGGAGATGTCGGAAATCTCCTTAGCCTGGACCCACTTGCCCTCCTCGGGGATGGGTGCGGGGCCGTGGTATGCACCCTTGGCAACGGGGCACATGTTCTCCACTTCCTGTGAGTACTGCATGCCTCTCCTCTCTATCGTGTTGGCGTCCCGTCTGGGGGTCGTGGCTGGCGATTGCCGGGCGACCCTTCGAAAGGGACATGACATGCAGCCCCTATAATACCGCGAAATGCACGGAATATTCGGCGAACGGCTCAGTTTTCGTAGCGAGAAGCGCGGAACTTTCAATTGAAACGATTTAACTCTATGTTCTGTGGTTGTGAACTTCCGTAGAGGGGGTCCTTCTTGGGCAAGCTTTTGGTCTGCTCTTGTAAGCGTTGCAGGGGTTGACCTGTTGCAACGGTGCCGTTCGCCGCCTGTTTACTGCCTTTGGCCGCGCGAGTGTATTGTTTTGCGTGAATGTTTTGATGGCACGCTTCAATCGTGCTGTATTGGATGGCAAGCAGATCCCAGCGAAGGGAGCGCCATGCAGCGCGTTTGGAGAACGGTTACCGGCTTTTACCATGTCTGTGCCCGCGGTACGGGCAAGCGGCTCATCTTTGAGGGCGATGAAGACCGGTGGGAGTTTTTGGAGCTAATGCGCGAGTGCTGCCGCGATGCCTGCGTGACGGTCGTTGCGTGGTGCCTTATGAACGACCACGTGGATCTGGTGCTCTCGGATTATGAGGACACGATGAGCGCGGCGATGCAACGACTGCTTTTGACGTACGCTCGTCGGTTTAACAAGCGTACCGGACGTTCCGGGCATTTATTCCAAAACCGCTTTGACCGGCGTTCGCTCGATACCGACTGGCAGGTGATGGAGGCTATTCGCTCCGTACACGCCGATCCGCAGGAGGTGGGCGTTAGCCTAATCGAGCGCTATCCCTGGAGCAGCTTTGCGGAGCATCTGCGCGCTTACGACAATGATGCGGCAGATGCTACGAGGGGATTTTCCGATCCTTCTTGCGTGCTTGAGCTTTTCGGTTCTACCGAGGGCTTTATTGCCTATTCGCTTTCGACGCCCGACGGCGGCGAGCCAGCGCTGTGTGATATGAAAGAGACGGAGTGGGAACGGCACGCCTTTGCCGACAAATTGGCGAAGGGGCTCGGGGTTTCGCTCCACGGGGTTAAAGCTGCGCCGTCGGCGCAGCGCAATACCGTTATTGTTGGATTGCACGATGCCGGTTTCACGGTGCGTCAGATTGAGCGGTATACCGGGATTGGCAAAAGTACCGTCTCTCGTATTGTGCGCGCCCGTGCGCGAACGGCAATGCGGGCTGGCGGAAACGTGATGTAGGGCTGTCTGTGCACCGCAGATGGGGTCGTCCATGCGCCGCAACCAGCGTTCTAAATGCTTGGTACGCTGTCCGCACTTCTTGATATGCATAGAACGATTGTCGTCTTGCATAAAATTACGGCTCAGTCCGGTTTTGCCCGCGCCTACCCCCGTCCACGCCGTGCAAAAAGCGGAGTTTTCAGCATCGTGGTGCTGTCAGGACCGCCGTAATCTTGAAATATATGGGTCCCGAAGCTATTTATGCCTGCCGATGTGCCCTCGAAGCACATGTCTGAGGCCCATCAGACCGCGATGTTTGTTCTAAAACGCAATATAAAGGTGCCTGGAGACGTTAATTAACGCTTTCAATGCGTATACACGCAACTTGGCGTGCTGAAAACTCGCAAAAATGCACGCCGCACCCTATGGGACCCGTCTGTGGCGGGCGCGAAGCGAACCGGAGCCCAGCAGGACGGGGCATGGGGCGTTGCTTGGGGTGCCCGTGGCTCTGTCGCTAGCCGTTGGTGCTGTGGAAAACGTCCGTGTTTGCGGCTGGCTGTTCGGTAAATGACAGGGCGAGCGCCGGACGCGCGAACTTTGTGTGTCCGAGGCGTTATGAAAAAGCCGAGCCACCCGTATTGGGCGGCTCGGCAATCAAACCCTTTGATCTGGGGCATCCGCTACTGGATAGTTTACCCTTCGAGCATGCCGCCGAGGGTGCGCCAGGCTAACTCGGCGCATTTGACGCGGGCGGGCATGTGCGAGATGTCCTGGAGCTGGGCGGCCTCGTCCAGGTCTTCCAGGTCCTCCTCTGAGAGCTGCTCGCCGCGGATCATGGCGAGGAAGAGCCCTGCCAAGCGACGTGCTTCCTCGACCGTCTCGCCGGTGATGAGGTCGGCCATGATATCGGCGCTGGCCTGGCTGATGGCGCAGCCGTGGCCGGTAAAGGATGCCTCCTCAATCACGTTGTTCTCGACACGCAGCTGCAAGGTGAGCTCGTCGCCGCAGCTGGGGTTGATGCCCTCGTGCTCATGCGTGGGGGCATCCATCTCGTACTTGTAGTCGGGGTGCGAGTTGTGCTCCATAAACGTGGTGGAGGTGTACAGATTACCCATTGAACGTGCTCCAAACGTGATGCAGGCCGGCGATAAACTTGTCGATATCGGCCTTGTCGTTGTAGAAGGCCACGCTGGCGCGGCAGCAGGCAAGGTTCTCGACGCCCAGCCAGGTGAGCAACGGCTGCGCGCAGTGGTGGCCGGCACGGATGCAGACGCCGTCCATGTCCATAATGCTCGCGACATCGTGCGGGTGGATGCCGCGGACGTTAAAGCTCACGACGCCGTGGTGGTTGTCCCAATAGATGGAGCCGATAATCTGGACAAAGTCGAGCTGCATGAGCTCGCCCATCAGGTAGTGGACGAGTGCCTGCTCGCGGGCCTGAATGTTCTCGTAACCCACGGTGTTAACCAGGTAGTCAAGTGCCGCGCCCGTGGCGAAGATGCCGGCGGCGTCCTGCGTGCCGGCCTCGAACTTTTCGGGGACGGGAGCCCAGACGGCGTCCTGCTCGGTGACCGAGTCGATCATCTCGCCGCCGGTGAGCATGGGCGGCATGGCGTTGAGCAGGTCCATCTTGCCCCACAGCACGCCGATGCCCATGGGGCCCATGGCCTTGTGCGCGCTAAAGGCAAAGAAGTCGGCTCCCAGGTCGGCCACATCGACCGGCATGTGCGGCAGCGACTGCGCGCCGTCGACGACCAGATAGCCGCCGTACTTGTGCACGAGCTTGCCGAGGTTCTTGACCGGGTTCTCGACGCCCAGGACGTTAGAGACCTGACCCACTGCCAAGATCTTGGTCTTGGGGCCCACCTTGGACAGAACCTCCTCGGTCGTGAGCTGGCCGGTCTTAGTGGGGTAGAGGTAGACGAGCTTGGCGCCGGTCGCGCGGCAGACCTGCTGCCACGGAATCAGGTTGGAGTGGTGCTCCATGATGGTGATGACGACCTCGTCACCGGGCTCGAGCACTGTGGGCGCAAAGCTCTTGGCGACCAGGTTGAGCGACTCGCTCGTGTTGCGGGTGAAGACGACCTCGTTGGCCTGTGAGGCGCCGATGAGGTCGGCGATCTGCTGGCGGACCTTCGCGATGGCGTCGGTTGCCTCGACGGACAGCGAGTACAAGCCACGCAGGGGGTTGGCATTCATGCGCTGATAGAAGTCGCGCTCGGCGTCGAGCACACAGGCAGGGCGCTGCGCGGTGGCGGCGCTATCGAGGAAGGCGATCTCGGGGTGCTGCTGGAACAGCGGGAACTGGCCCTTGTAGGGGTTGGTCTCGATGTCCACAGTGGGCCAGCCGCGCGAAGCCTCGTCGCTGGCGTCGAGCTCCATGGGCTCGGGGGCAGTACAGGTGTCGCATTTAACGTGCTCGGTGTCGATCATGCGAGCTCCTCTTCAAAGTTGTCGATCAGGTTGTTGCCCAGGCGGACGACGGAGGCGCGGGTGCGCTCGTCGGTGGCGGAAAGCGCGGCGTCCTCCAGTTTGGCGCGGATGAACAGGTCCTCGGCGGCGTTTTGGTCAAGGCCGCGGCAGGCGAGGTAGAAAAGCTGCTCGTCGCGGACGTGACCGATGGTGGCGCCGTGGTTGCCGGCGACGTCGTCCTCGTCGCAAAGAATGACGGGAATGGTCTTGTTGTCGACGCCCTTGTTGGCCAAAAGCACCGTCTCGCGCTCGGTGCCGGTTGCACCCTTGCAGCCGTGTACGAGGTCGATGGTGCCACGGTAGACCTTCTTGGACGTGCCGGTCAGCACGCCGTTGGCGTCGATCTCGCACTCGGTCTTGCGACCGCGGTGGCGCAGCTCGTAGTTAAAGTCGCGCACCTGCTCTCGGGCGCCCAGGTAGTCAGTATCGATGGTGACCTTGGCGGTATCGCCTAGCAGGTCGCCGGCAAGGCCGGTGGCGCTGGCGCCAGCGCCCAGGACGGTGTGCTGCACGTTGACGCGCGCGCCCTCGTCCAGGAACAGGCCGGTGTCGTCGAGTGCGATCCAGCTATCGTCGAGCGTCTGCGTGCAGGCCACGTTGACGGTGGCGTACTCGTGGGCGCACACGCGCAGCACGGATCCCACGACGCCCTCGCCGGCAACGGGGGAGTCCAGGGCAATAAGCAGATCGAGCGTCGACTGGGGACGGGCGACGACGTCGATGGCGGCGATGGCCGCGGCGGCATCGACACCGCTCACACGTACGGTAACCGTGGCGTGCTTGTATGCGGGCACATCGATGACGACGCGCTTGGTGGCGTGGTCGGCCAGGTAGGTGTAGGCAGCCTCGCCCATGCCAGTCTCGAAGGCCTCAGCGGGGGAGAGCTCCTCCTCCAGCTTAATGGCACCGGCCTGGTAGACGGAGGTGGCGGGCACGTCGAGCTCGGTCTCGGGCGTGATGCGGGCGCGGTCGGCGGCATCGCCGGGCGCGGAGGCGCGGCGCTCGGGGAAGCGCTCGGCGATGGCGTCCATGGCGGCGTCGAACGCGTCTGCCACGCCAGCAAACTGCTCGTCCAAGCCCTCAACCTTAACGGTCTCGGCGGGAGCGGCGGCAAGCTCGTCAGAGAGCTCGAGCTTGGTCTGGTTCATCTTCAGCCAGCCCCATGTGGCAGCCGGCATCGCATTGACCTGCTCAAGGGTGGTAGCAGCGGTGTTCGTGGTCTGATTCATTATCCGATCGCTCCTTCCATCTCGAGCTTGATCAGGTTGTTCATCTCGACGGCGTACTCCAGCGGCAGCTCCTTGGAGACCGGGTTGGCAAAGCCGTTGACGATCATGGTACGGGCTTCTTCCTCCGAGATACCGCGGCTCATCAGGTAGAACACCTTATCGTCGCCGATGCGGCCGATGGTGGCCTCGTGGCCGATGTCGACGTTCTTGGCGCGGATGTCCATGGCCGGAATAGTGTCGGAGCGGCTTTGGTCGTCGAGCATCAGCGACTGGCAGCTCACGGTTGCCTTGGAGCCCTCAGCCTTGGGTGTCGCCACGATAGAGCTGCGGAACGTCTGGATGCCGCCGCTCTTGGAGATGCCCTTGGTCTCGACAGTTGCCGAGGTCTCGGGCGCGTTGAGCACGACCTTGCAGCCGGTGTCGAGGTTTTGACCGGCACCGGCAAAGGTGATGCCGGTAAAGCTCGAGCGGGCGCGGCGGCCGTTGAGCACGCTCATGGGGTAGAGGTAGCCCACGTGGCTGCCGAAGGAGCCGCTGATCCACTCGATGTCGCCGTCCTCGTCCACGCGCGCACGCTTGGTGTTGAGGTTGTACATGTTCTTGGACCAGTTTTCGATGGTCGAGTAGCGCAGGTGCGCACGCTTGCCCACAAAGAGCTCGACGGCGCCGGCGTGGAGGTTGGCCACGTTGTACTTGGGCGCGGAGCAGCCCTCGATAAAGTGCAGGTCGGCGTCGTCTTCGACGATGATGAGCGTGTGCTCAAACTGGCCGGCGCCCTTGGCGTTAAGGCGGAAGTAGCTCTGCAGCGGGAAGTCCAACTTGGTGCCCTTGGGCACGTAGACAAACGAGCCGCCCGACCATACGGCGCCGTGCAGGGCCGCAAACTTGTGGTCGGTGGGCGGGATGAGCGTCATAAACTTCTCGTGGATGAGCGGCTCCCACTGCGGGTCGTGCAGGGCCTCCTCGATGCCGGAATAGACGATGCCCATCTTGGACGCCGTGTCCTGCATGTTGTGGTAGACCAGCTCGGAGTCGTACTGCGCGCCGACGCCTGCCAGGTAGCTGCGCTCGGCCTCGGGGATGCCCAGGCGCTCAAAGGTGTTCTTGATGTCGTCGGGCACCGACTCCCAGTCGTGTTTTTGGTCGGTGTTGGGCTTGACGTAGGTGACGATGTTGTCCATGTCCAGGCCCTCGATGGAGGGACCCCACGTCGGGTCGGGAAAACGATTGAAGATCTCGAGGGACTTGAGGCGCAGGTCGAGCATCCACTGCGGCTCGTCCTTTTTGGCGCTGATCTCGCGCACGATGTCGGGCGTGATGCCGGCGTCGAGGCGCTCGAATCCCTCCTCGCCATAGGTGAAGTCGTAGAGGCTGCGGTCGATGTCCGCGACCTCGGTGCGGTTCTTGGTCATTGCGTCGCCCCTTTACGCCTGCTGCTCGGCAGCGGCGGCCTCGGCCTGGGCGCGCTGCTCGGCGGCCTCGCGCTCGAAGGTCTCAAAGCCGTTCTTGTCGATCCAGGGGATCAGTGAGGCGTCGTCCTCGCGCACGATGTGGCCCTTGACCATAACGTGGACGCGGTCGACATCCAGGTGCTCCAGGATGCGCGTGTTGTGCGTGATGATGAGCATGGAGCCGTCGCAGCTCTTGCGGTAGGCGTCCATGCCGTGGCTGACGGTGGACAGGGCGTCGACGTCCAGGCCGGAGTCAGTCTCGTCCAGGATGGCGAGCTTGGGCTGCAGCAGCAAAAGCTGGAGCATCTCGACCTTCTTCTTCTCGCCGCCCGAGAAGCCCACGCCCAGCTCACGGTTGAGGTAGGCGGTATCCATGTTGAGCTCGGCCGCGAGTTCCTTGACGCGACGGCGGAACTCCTTACCCTTCATCTCCAGGCCGGGGCGGCCGGCGATGCTGGCGCGCAAAAAGCTCGACAGCGGCACGCCCGGGATCTCGACCGGGGCCTGGAAGCTCAGGAACAGGCCGGCGCGCGAACGCTTGTCGGTGGTGAGCTCGGTGATGTCCTGGCCGTCAAAGACGATACGGCCGTCGTTGACCGTGTAAACGGGGTCGCCCATGACCAGGTGGCCGAGGGTGGACTTGCCGGCGCCGTTGGGTCCCATCAGAACGTGGGTCTCGCCGGCGGCGACGTTGAGGTTGACGTTGTGGAGGATGGTCTTCTCGTCCACGGAGGCGGTCAGACCTTCGATGGAAAGCAGCGGATTTGCGCTCATGCTGTCCCTCTCTGTATATGGTGTACTCATAGGTGTACTAAACCCTAGGAATCTTCTCGGAATAAAGTTACTATGGGTTCGGCGTTAGTCAAGGGAAAACCCGACTAATCCACTCGACTTTTCAAATTCTGGGACAAAATAACCTGTTGTGTTTGTCCCATTTACTTAAGATTTGGGACAAACAAAGCTGGTGATGTTGTCCCAGATGCGATGGGAGGGTAGGTATGCTCATTTCTTCCAAGGGTCGCTATGCCCTCCGACTGATGATCTATATCGCGGCGCTGGGCGACGCCGAGGGCAAGATTGCCCTGCGCGAGGTTGCCGACCGCGAGCATATCTCACAAAAGTATTTGGAGCAGCTGGTTCGTCCGCTTATGAAGGCGGGCCTGCTTAAGAGCGTGCGCGGCAAGGGCGGCGGCTATATGATGGCGAAGGACCCGGCTGAGGTGCGTGCCGGCGACATCCTGCGTGCCGTTGAGGGTAGCACGGCTCCGGTGGCGTGCGACGGCATCGACAACAGTTGTACCCGCAGCGACCTTTGCTCGACCGTCAAGTTCTGGCGCGGGCTGGACGACGTGATTGAAAAGTACGTTGACGGCGTGACGTTGGCCGACCTGGCCGCCGTCCCCGAAATCAACTTTGACATTAAGCTGTAGGTTGAGCGCAATTCCTTAAGATTTCGCGGAGCGTTGTTGCCGTTTACCGAGGGGTTGTTGTGCAACAGTGGACGAGCTGCAATACTTATTTTTATCTTTGCAAACTGAACTTTAACTACACCAATGCAGGGAGGATCTTATGCAGCCCAAGCATTCTGCTATTGTCGCGGGCCTGACGCTGGCGCTTTCGTTTGGCGCCGTTACCGCGCCCGCGCCCGCCGCTGCCGAGGAGCCCACGCCGGGCGTTGCCTCGGATGCCACCGATATCGATAAGGGCCTTTACACCCAGCAGTCCTTCTCGGGCGTGCTGAGGTCGGTCCAGGGCGTTTCGTTTGTCAACGTGACTCCCGAGATAAAGTACTTTACCAAGTACGAGAGCCATGGCAACTACAACCAGGGCTTTTCGTACGGTGACGGCTATAACGCGCTGGGTTATTACCAGTTCGACCGTCGTTGGTCGCTCATTCCGTTTATGAAGCAGGCCTACAACTACAACCCCGAAAAATACAGCATGCTCAAGGATGCGATTGATCGCGGCAGCGAGATTTCCAACACGAGTAATGTCATGTACGAGAACGGCCAGCTCACCGAGCTGGGCCATATCGCGCAGGATGCCTTCCAAGGTGCGTACAACACCGATCCTGTTGAGTTCTCAGCACTTCAAGATGCGTATGCGTACAACTCGTACTATGCGGTGACCGAGGCGTGGCTCAAGAGCGGCCTGGGTATTGATATTTCGGGCCGCGCCGATTGCGTCAAGGGCATGGTGTGGAGCATTACCAACATGTGCGGCACCGGTGGCTGCAGGGACTTTTTCCGCTGGGCGAATCTTTCCAATGATATGTCCGACCGCGAGTTTGTGACGGCGCTCTCCAACAGCGTGGTCAATAACGTGGCGACCAAGTATTCGAGCCAGCCCCAGTATCATGAGGGCTGGAAGAATCGTTATAAGAATGAGCTAAAGGACTGCTTGGTTTATATCGCTGAGGACGAGGCTGCCGCCGCGACGCCCGTGCAGCCCGAGCCCACACCGGCGCCCTCGCCGACACCTGATTCGAATGACGACTCGAGTGACGATGCCAACGATGACAGGATGGATGCGCCCTCGACCGATGCTGACGGTAATGGCTCTGCTGGTGGCACTACCAACGACGGCTCTACCTCGAACGGCTCCAATTCGAACGGCTCTGCTGCGGGCGATTCGTCTTCAAGCTCTGCCGGCAATACGGACAGCGACGCTTCTGGTTCGACCGACGCTGACACCTCTAACTCATCCACCGGCTCGAGCGATTCGTCCGTTGACACCGGCTCTAACAACGGCTCTGGCTCTGACGCAACCCCTGATTCCGATGCTTCCAAGGACGACTCGAATAAGGTGCCGGACGCTCCCGTTGCTTCGCCGGACAAGAAGCCTTCTTTCTCCGAGCAGCTTGGTTCTACGCTGGGTTCTTCGCTGATGGCTGGCGTCAATAACGGCTCGGCCCAGAACAAGGACAACTCTGATCAGGCTTCCACGGAAAAGACCGAAGCCGCAAAGGGCGACTCCAAGGATAAGGCTTCCGAGAAGGTTGAATCCGATAAGGGTTCT
>CAUEUQ010000040.1:0-17824 GCA_959021215.1 uncultured Collinsella sp.
TCCGTACATGTACGGATGAATATGGGAGGTGTTCGGATGAAGTTGATATTCAAGGATTTACAAATTCGTAAACTTTTTTGAAAAAAGTGCTTGCACAGTTCTCGAATCATAGGTTATTATCTTCCTCGTTGAACGCGCGGGTCCAACAAAACGGACCGCGAATCAACAACAAAGCATGTCGGAGTGGCGGAATTGGCAGACGCGCTAGCTTGAGGTGCTAGTGACCGCTTTTTGGTCATGCGGGTTCAAGTCCCGCCTCCGACACCATCGCATTTGAGAAGCCTCTTCGGAGGCTTTTTTGTTACCGATAGACGGTGGGGTCCACGATGGAAACGCTTGAACGCAACGAGTGGGCAGACGTTGCCCAACTAGTCGAGATCACGAGCGATGCTGTCATCATCTGTGAGCTCGACGGAACCATTCTGCATGTGAATAATCGCTTACTTGGTTTGATGTGCGAGGAACGCGCCGACGTCATCGGTGGAGATGTTAAAGACGTCCTGTACTCATCCGCTTTTGAACGTGCGACGGAACATCGTCTGCCATTTGAAACTGATGGCTCCGAGAACGAACTGATGCTCAAGCTGAGTGACGGCTCCTTTATCCCCGTCTTGGTTCGTGCGGGCTCCGTGACGCCTCCACGCATCTTTGGGCGCCGCGCGCCACGTGTCCTGGTGGCGCTCCATAGCATCGAAGAACAGTATTCTCACGACCGTCAACTCAAGCGTGCGTTATCGGAGCTTAGAGTGGCGAACAAGCGTCTCTCTGGCACGCTTTCGGTCATTATGAGTACCGTGGGCTCCGATGAGCTGCCCAGCCTACTTGATACCGTTTTGAACCAGCTTGTAGGAACGCTCGATGCTTCGGGTGCTGCTATCTATTTTTCTGAGAGCGGCGGTTTTAAACTTCGCGGTGTTTCCAAGGAGCTGTACGACAGCTACCTGCCTGAGTTTTTGCCGTATGGCGCTGGCATTCCGACGTATGTTCTTCGTGAGTCGCGTGCCTGTCGCTTGTCGATTCAACAGGACCTTAAGGGTGATAAGGCCGCCTCCGGTATGTTTATGGACCTGGACAATCGTTCTAAGCACCTGTTGCGTATGCAGGATATGCCTCCGTACCGCAGCGAGATCTGTCTTCCCGTTTTTTACGGTACGCAGATCCTTGGCGTGCTGGAAGTTGGTTGGAAACGCCCTCAGGCACCGCTTGCCTATGACGTTAATGTGCTCGAGGTCATTTGCGATTACCTGTCTATCCAGCTGGTCGGCATGGCATCGAGCCTTCGCTCCCGTCGCACGGCCGAGCTTGGCCGCTCGCTCAATGTCTTGCGTGATGAGTTGTTTACCTTTCTAGACGATTCTGCCGCGGCTACCCAGGCGGTATCGTCCGAGATCTGCAATATGCTTAACTGCCATTTTTGCCCTGTTGAGTATGACGCCAGTCTGGATTCCTACGTCATAGATTTTGAAGGCGGCAGTCGCGTTGCCTTGCCGGACGACCCTGAGAAGCTTTTCTTTTCCACGACGGCGCCAGCGGCACGTCTGGGGGCTGGCCCTGATGGCTTTGAGGCATCTGTTTTGGGCGGTACGAGTGCCGAGGACCTTAAACACGTTCGTATAACTCGCGTTGACGAATCGATGCCTATGGGAGGCTGGCTTAGGGCGCATGGTCTGCCTTGTCAAGGTCTCTACGTCGACTCCGGCATCGAGGCGGGGCGCCCGCGCTCTGAGGGTGATGGCAAGCACAGTAACGACGCGATTGTTCCTGCTTCTGTTGCGAAGAGCCCGACGACGCGCGCGCTGCTGCTTCGTGATGGTAGCCAAGAGCCGATTGATGACCTTGAATATGACTACTTGGTGCACTTGGCGCATGACTTTGAACTGATCTACGAAGGCGAATCTCAAAAGCGCGAGGAGCGCCATATCGCTCAGACCCTCCAGATCGGCATGAGAAATTCCCTGGGGGATGTTCCGGGTATCGCAACCGATTCGGTGTACCTGTCGGCCACGAACTCGGCGTTGGTCGGCGGCGATTTCTATACGCTCATTCGTCTTCCCGACGACTGCGCCGTCATGATTCTGGGTGATGTGTCTGGCAAAGGCATTGAGGCCGCATCGATGTCCGCGCTCGTCAAGACGGCCCTGACGGCATATGCCTGGGAGGGCGCTGGACCGGCCCGCATGGCACGCTCCCTTAACAGCATGCTCATGGGCTTTTCGAGGGTCGAGACGTTCGTGACGGCCTTTATCGCCAAGATTGACCTTAAAGCCGGACGCGCAACGTATTGTTCGGCGGGCCATCCTCCGACCATGGTCATCAGGCCAGAGTCGATGCCGCTGGGTGGCGGCGAGGCCCGTGGGGGAGAGGTTGAGCTGCTTGGATGCCAATCGGGCGTAATCGGTGCCTTTGAGAGCATGGTGTACGAGACAGGCGTGTTTACGTTTGCCCCCGGCGACATGCTCTTCATGTATACGGATGGAACGATTGAGGCCCGCGACCGCACCGGAGCGTTCTTTGGCGAGCAGCGCTTGCGCGACCTTCTGCTTTCTGTTTCGGGGGAGGGCGTATCGGGCATTTGCGGCAAGGTCTTGGGCGAGCTTGACCGATTTACCGAATCGGCGCTGGACGATGACATTGCATTGGTGTCCCTTGAGTTTTTACGGGGTCGTTCATAGACGACGCTGGGCGGGCTGAATCCGTACGGTTGGGGAAACGAATGCATCGAGTGGGCTTTTTTGGGGAACCATGGTCGTATGAATGAGTGGAATGACATAGCGGTTTTGACGCCACCAGGCGATATCGACATCGCCACGGTGCCTGCGCTGCGTCGGCGGTTGGATGCTTTGATTGGCCGCGGCGTGCGTCGTGTCGTCATCAACTGTCAGGCTGTTAGCTTTATCGATTCTACGGGCTTGGCATTCCTGCTTACGCGCGCTCGTGAGCTTATGAGGCGAGAAGGCCTGCTTTCGCTCGTCAATGCATCAGGTGAAGTTGTTCGCTTTTTGGAGATTGCTCGTCTTGTCGATATCCTTCATGTCGTGGGGCCGGCACGGGAGTCAATTCCTGCCATTCCGGTGGGGGAGTTGCCTCGCTGGAGTAAGAGCGTTGAGGTCCGTCAGGGTATCGAGAATCTTCCATACTACCGACATCGCATCGCCGAACTCCTTGAATCGCTTCCGTTGCGCCGTGACGAGCGCTACGATGTCGCATTGGCGTCGGGGGAGGCGCTGGGTAATGCCTATGACCATGCGGGCGGTATCGGGTGCGTCCTGACGGTTCAGGCCTATGGCGATCGCGTTGTGGTTGAGGTGCTTGATCGAGGTGCCGGCTATTCTATCGATGAAACGAGCGAACCGGTCGCATCCGAGGAACGCGGCCGTGGCATCAAGCTTATGCGTATGCTCGTCGATAACGTGGAGGTTGCTCGTCGTACGGACGGCGCCGGCACGCGCGTGCAGATGGTGAAGCTGTTTAGCGGAGCGCTGGAATCGTGTGCCTAGCCAATCGCTTTAGCGCGTTTGGCTATTAAGAACATGCGGCAGACAAGTTTTTTGAAAAAAGTACTTGCGTCTTTTGGACAACTCGCGTAAATTAATAACCCGCAAGCGGACATGGCTCAGTTGGTAGAGCACAACCTTGCCAAGGTTGGGGTCGCGGGTTCGAGCCCCGTTGTCCGCTCCATTGCATTTCCGGACCGTTTAGGCGGTCCTTTTTCGGCGAAGTGGCCAAGTGGTAAGGCAGAGGCCTGCAAAGCCTTTACCCCCGGTTCGAATCCGGGCTTCGCCTCCAGGCAACATCCGGGCGCTCCGGCGCCCGTTTTGTTTTACATATGCGGACATGGCTCAGTTGGTAGAGCACAACCTTGCCAAGGTTGGGGTCGCGGGTTCGAGCCCCGTTGTCCGCTCCAAACGTAACAGCCCGACTACTACGGTAGCCGGGCTTTTTCGTACCCGTCGCCTGGGCTCGAACCCGCGAGGGAGCGATCGTTTTGGGGCGTGGCTGTGGCGTTGTTTGTCGCGAATGTCCGCTTTGGGCGTATCATCGTGGGCATCTCGCATAACCTCGTTGCAAGGGAGATACGCCCCATGGCTACAGAAAAGTCTTCTTCGCGCTCATGGATGTCCGATGCCGCGATCTATCAGATCTACCCGCGCTCGTTTAAGGATTCGACTGGTTCGGGTCTGGGCGATATCGCGGGCATTACCCAGCAGATGGACTATCTTGAGCGACTGGGTATCGAGGCCATCTGGCTGAGCCCGTTTTACCCTTCGCCTCTTGTCGATGGCGGCTATGATGTGGCGGACTACTGCGATGTCGACCCACGTCTCGGCTCGCTTGACGACTTCGATGACATGATCGCTGCGGCTCACGCGCGCGGCATCAAGGTCATCGTCGACATCGTGCCCAACCATTCATCCAACCAGCACCCCTGGTTCAAAGCCGCTCTTGCCGCCGGCCCCGGATCGCCCGAACGCGCCCGTTATATCTTCCGCGATGGTCGCGGCGAGCATGGCGAGCTGCCTCCCACCAATTGGAATGCCAACTTTGGCGGCCCCGCATGGACGCGTGTTGCGGACGGTCAGTGGTATCTGCACATGTTTACGCCCGAGCAGCCGGACTTTGACTGGTCATGCCCTGAGGTTCACGCGCTCTTTTGCGACGTCCTGGCGTTTTGGAGCGATCGAGGCGTCGACGGCTTTCGCATTGATGTGGCGCAGGGTCTCGCCAAGGATCTCGACCGCGATGACCTCGACCGGTGGCATCTCGCCGAGGGCGATGACATGGTTGACGACGGCACCCATCCGCTGTGGGACCGCAATGAGGTCCACGAGATCTATCGCGAGTGGCGCCGCGTGTTCGACCGCTATAATCCGCCGCGCAGTGCCGTTGCCGAGGCGTGGGTGCTGCCCGAGCGCCAGTATCTCTACGCGCGTCCCAGCGAGCTTGGCCAGACATTCAACTTTGAGTTTGCCAAGGCCACTTGGACCTATGATGACATGCACATTGCAATCGAGAAGGGCTTGAAGGCAGCCGTCGAATCCGATTCCGCCTCGACCTGGGTACTCTCCAACCACGACGTGCCGCGCGTGGCGACACGCTATGCCCTGCCGCAAATCAAGGCGACGCGCTACCACCAGATTGCGCTCGACTGGCTCTTGCGCGACGGGTCGTCTTATGACGAGGACCGTGAACTCGGCGAGCGCCGCGCGCGGGCGGCCCTTTTGCTTGAGCTGGCGCTTCCGGGCTCGGCATACGTGTATCAGGGTGAGGAGCTCGGCCTTTTTGAGGTGGCTGATATCCCGTGGGCTGCACTCGAAGACCCTACTGCGACCAATACGCACGGACCGAAGCGTGAGAAGGGGCGCGACGGCTGTCGTGTGCCCCTGCCGTGGGTGGCGGCGGACGATCCCGCGCATGGCGGATCGTTTGGGTTTTCGCCGGCAGACGCCGATGCGGCGCCCCATCTGCCGCAGCCTGCATGGTTTTCCGATTATGCTGCCGATAGGGAAGAAGTGGACCCGACATCGATGCTTGCGCTCTATCGTGACGCCCTCTGGCTGCGGCGCAAGCTGCGCGGGTGCGCCAACGATCTTGCGTGGCTCGATCTTGACGGGCGCACCGGTCTTGCGGATGGTGCCGAGGGCGCTGAGGGCGGCGTCATCGCCTATCGCCGCGATAACGGCTGGGCGTGTGTGACGAACTTCGGTGCAGCACCCGTGGAGCTGCCGGCGGGCAGGGTCCTGCTCACCTCATCACCGCTTGCAGACGGCAGGCTCGCGCAGGACAGCTCTGCCTGGATCATGCTCGGTGAGATGTAGGGGCATCTCGCTGCGAGCCTGCGTTTGTTCGCGCCTTTCGTGACGACTGATGCCCTCGCGAGAGCGTCGCAAAACTTTTCAAAAAAAGTTCTTGCATAGGATGCGGGCATCACGTAAGATTAATCCTCGTAAGCGGACATGGCTCAGTTGGTAGAGCACAACCTTGCCAAGGTTGGGGTCGCGGGTTCGAGCCCCGTTGTCCGCTCCATTTGGGCGTTTAGCTCAGGGGGAGAGCGCTTCCCTGACACGGAAGAGGTCAGAAGTTCAAATCTTCTAACGCCCACCAAATGTTCGCAGCTCAGAGGCTATGTCCTCTGAGCTGTTTTGTTTTGCTACCAAGCACGCCGTCAAATATGCCAGCAAATATTGATCCAAGGTCCCCGTAGAGATGCCGGCAGGTTGCATACGTCCTGGCCGACCGTGACCGCAACATGTTGGTCAAGCATAATCTTTTGGATTCTTTTGGCGTGAGCGGCTTGGTTTTGGTAGGATTTGTCAGCGGCTTGACTAAGGGGGTTTTATAACTGCCATGCAGGTAGCCGTGTTGGTAACGTTTTACCGACTTGCCAAGAACCCCTCATAATTAATGCGTCTGCAAAATAACTAATTGCTTTGACCTGCTGAAACACTATATGTTGTGTTTGACCTAAAAAAAGAATACAGGATATAGATGCCTCTTTGTCGTATGATAGATGGCGGACAGAGAACGAGGACCTTATTCGCCCCATTTGGATGGATCTTCGAGCCCCTTGATTGGCTGCGAGGATTGTCCGCATGAGGGCCTATGGTTTTCGAAAACACAGATTGCGCGACGGCGCCGCAAGACAGGGGCAAGCCCTGCCGGGCATCGTTTGGCTCTGAAGCGCAATACGATTTCGACGCGAAAGAGGCAAGAGGATGAAGATCATCAAGCGCAGCGGCACCGAGGTTGTCTTTGACATCGATAAGATTGTCAATGCCATCCGCGCCGCAAACTTGGAGGTCGAGGAGAGCTCTCGTCTTACCGACCGCCAGGTGGTTTACGCGGCACAAAACGTCGCCGAGGCATGCGAGAACGCGGGCCACACCGTGTCGGTCGAGGAGATTCAGGATCTGGTCGAGGACGAGATTATGCGTCTCGACTGCTACGAGGTCGCTCGCCATTACATCATCTATCGCTATGTTCAGAGCCTGAAGCGCCAGAAGAACACGACCGACGACAAGATTCTGTCGCTGATTGAGTGCAACAACGAAGAGGTCAAGCAGGAGAACTCCAACAAGAACCCGACCGTCAATTCCGTTCAGCGTGACTACATGGCCGGCGAGATCTCCAAGGACCTGACCCAGCGTGTGCTGCTGCCCCAGGAGATTGTGGATGCTCACAATGAGGGTCTGATTCACTTCCATGATTCGGACTACTTTGCCCAGCACATGCATAACTGCGACCTGGTGAACCTGGAGGATATGCTCCAGAACGGTACTGTTATTTCGGGCACGCTGATCGAGAAGCCGCACAGCTTCTCGACTGCCTGCAACATCGCGACGCAGATCATCGCTCAGGTTGCTTCCTCCCAGTACGGTGGCCAGTCGATTTCGCTGACCCATCTTGCCCCGTTCGTCGAGGTGAGCCGTCAAAAGATTCGCGGCGAGGTCGCCCGCGAGCTCGAGGAGCTCGGCGTTTCCGCATCTCCCGAAAAGGTCCGCGAGGTTGTTGAGGACCGCCTGCGTGACGAGATCCGTCGCGGCGTTCAGACGATTCAGTATCAGGTCGTGACCCTTATGACCACGAATGGCCAGGCGCCGTTCGTGACGGTCTTTATGTATCTCAATGAGGCCCGTACGCCCCAGGAGAAGCATGACCTTGCCATGATTGTGGAGGAGACGCTTCGTCAGCGCTATGAGGGCGTTAAGAACGAAGCCGGCGTGTGGATCACCCCGGCGTTCCCCAAGCTCATCTACGTGCTCGAGGACGATAACGTTCACGAGGATTCCCCGTACTTCTACCTGACTCAGCTGGCTGCGAAGTGCACCGCCAAGCGCATGGTGCCCGACTACATCTCCGAGAAGAAGATGCGCGAGCTCAAGCTGTCGAAGGGCGAGACCGCGGGCAACGGCGACTGCTATACCTGCATGGGTTGCCGCAGCTTCCTGACGCCCGACCGCTCCGGTAACGGATTTAACAACGTGGCCAACGCGCTGAACTATGACCCGAACAAGCCCAAGTACTACGGTCGCTTTAACCAGGGCGTTGTGACCATCAACCTGCCCGATGTCGCGCTGAGCTCGCATCAGGACATGGATAAGTTCTGGAAGATCTTCGACGAGCGCCTTGAGCTGTGCCACCGCGCCCTGCTGTGCCGTCATGAGCGTCTGATGGGTACGCTTTCGGATGCCGCACCGATTCTTTGGCAGTACGGTGCCCTCGCCCGCCTGAAGAAGGGCGAGACGATCGACAAGTTGCTCGTGGGCGGTTACTCCACCATTAGTCTGGGTTATGCCGGCCTGTATGAGTGCGTTAAGTACATGACGGGCCACAGCCACACCGAGAAGGAGGGCACGCCCTTTGCCATGGCCGTCATGCAGCGCATGAACGACAAGTGCGCGGAGTGGAAGGCCGAAAGCGATATTGACTTCTCGCTGTACGGTACCCCGCTTGAGTCGACGACCTACAAGTTCGCCAAGTGCCTGCAGCGTCGTTTTGGCATCATCCCGGGCGTGACGGACAAGGGCTACATCACCAACAGCTACCACGTCCACGTGTCCGAGGAGATCGACGCATTCGACAAGCTCAAGTTCGAGGGTATGTTCCAGCAGCTTTCGCCGGGCGGTGCCATCTCCTACGTCGAGGTTCCCAACATGCAGGACAACCTCAAGGCTGTCATTCGCGTGATACAGTACATCTACGACAACATCATGTACGCCGAGCTCAACACCAAGAGCGACTACTGCCAGGTGTGCGGCTACGACGGTGAGATCAAGATTGTCGAGGATGACGGCAAGCTGGTGTGGGAGTGCCCCAATTGCGGCAATCGTGACCAGGAGAAGATGAATGTCGCTCGTCGTACGTGCGGCTACATCGGTACCCAGTTCTGGAACCAGGGCCGAACCGAGGAGATCCGCGACCGCGTGCTGCATCTCTAATAACCATCCCAGGCCGCCCCGTAGCGAGGCCCCGGGCCTTTACTCGCTATTTCGGACAGTCCTGGCTCACGACGGAGGCGCCACTGGCGCCTCCTGTTCGTGCGGAACTCATATCGAGCAAAGGCCCGGGGCCTCGCTACGGGGCAGCCAAGTTGATGTAGCTGAGATGCAGCATGCGGCCTGTTCACTCCTCGAAGTTCTTAGCGGAAATGAGTTGACTTGCAACAACGCTTTGCTTGCGATGGCGGTTGAGCTGCAACAAAGTTTTTATTGGACCTCGAACCCTATACTCGATGTTCGCTTCGTTCATTGAGTTACCCTTTGCATGAGGCCGGGACATATCGTCCCGCCCGCAGTTTCGCAGGCCGAAGGCCGAGAATGTTTGAGGACGGGATGATATGTCCCGGCCTCCCGGGAGAGTTACCTATGAACTACGCGAACATTAAGTATTTCGACATTGCTGATGGGGAAGGCGTTCGTACTTCTCTGTTTGTGAGCGGGTGCCGTCGCGGGTGCAAGAATTGCTTTAACTCCGTCGCGTGGGACTTTGCCGCGGGTGAAACGTTCGATCGTGCCGTCGAGGACAAGATTATCGAGAGCCTCGACCATCCCTTTATCGATGGCCTGACGATTCTGGGCGGCGAGCCTATGGAGCCCGAGAATCAGGTGGGGCTTGTTGACTTTATCGAACGCGTGCGTGCGGCCTATCCCGCGGGGTCGGGCAAGACCATTTGGTGCTTTACCGGCGACGTGCTCGAGGAGCTTATGCCGGGCGGTCGCCATCATACCGAGGTGACGAACCGTATCCTGGCCTGCCTCGACATGTTGGTGGACGGCCCGTTCGTTCAGGATTTGTACGATATCTCGTTGCGCTTTAGGGGCTCGAGCAATCAGCGCGTGATTGATATGAACGCCACGCGCGCCCGTGCTGTGCGCGAGGGCGTTGCGCTTTGCGACGCTGTGGAGCTTTGGCGGGACGATCCGGTCTATTCGACCCATACTATGTAGCTTGTGGCCGATGCCAAAGGGCGTGGTACCATAGCGCGAACGCAAAATCGGAAAAGTGAGGCCCAGATGGTCGATCAGGAAAAAGTCGAGGCCGCCATTAAGCTGTTGCTTGAGGGCATAGGCGAGGACCCAACTCGTGAGGGCCTGCTGGAGACCCCGGCGCGCGTTGCCCGTATGTATGGTGAGATCGCCGGTGGTATGGACCAGAGTGCCGAGGAGCACCTGTCCAAAACCTTTGCCGTCGCTTCGAACGATTTGGTTATCGAGCGCGACATCACGTTTTACTCGCTGTGCGAGCATCATCTGCTGCCGTTTTACGGCAAGGCTGCCATTGGCTATATCCCCAACGGCCGTGTCGCAGGGCTTTCCAAGCTCGCCCGCACGGTTGAGGTTTATGCCCGCCGTCTACAGCTGCAGGAGCAGCTGTGTGCGCAGGTTGCCGACGCTCTCATGGATTATCTCGCTCCCCAGGGAGCGATTGTGCTCATGGAAGCCGAGCATATGTGTATGACCATGCGCGGCGTGCAAAAGCCTGGCACCAAGACCGTGACGCTCGCTCGCCGCGGCGTCTTTGAGACCGATCCCGCGCTCGAGGAGCGTTTCTTTAGGATGCTGGGACGCTAACTATGAGAGTCGTCAACGACTTTGCATCGAAGACCGATGAGGGGACGTCGCGTCGCGGCTTTATGGCTTCGGGCTTGGCCCCCTTTGGTGCCATGCCTCGCATTGATTACATTTGTGCCAACGGGCTGTTCCGGCGGCATCTGGGCAACATTGCGCAGTTGGAATCGGGGCGCATCTTCTGCCGCCACGGTATTGACCATCTGCTCGATGTCTCTCGCATTATGTGGATCAAGAATCTCGAGGAGCAGCTCGAATTTGACCGCGAGGTCATCTACGCCACGGCACTTCTTCACGATATCGGCAAAGATGAACAGTATGAATCGGGTATATCCCATGATGTTGCAAGCGAACGCGTCGCTGATGCGATTCTCGGCGGCATGCCCGATGACGTGGCGTTTGAGCCGGCCGATGCCGCAGCCATTAAGACGGCCATTCTGGGCCATCGAAAGCTGCGCGTGAACAGCCAACCGCTTGAGCGTCTGCTCTATGCAGCCGACAAAGCGTCGCGCGCCTGCTTTGCATGCCCCGCGCGCAATGCTTGCAACTGGAGCGATGATAAAAAGAACCTGTCGATTCGCGTGTAGTTAGTTTGCGCGGTCGGGGTTCTAAACGAAGGAGACGATCGCGATGAGCAACAAGAAACTGCCCGAGAATGCAACCAAGACTGAAGGCGCCGAGCTCGCCCGCCGTGGAAGGGGCGAAATATCCACCGCAACGGCGGTGCCCCACGTGAGCTATGACGACCTTCGCCATGCCGACCGCATCACCGTTGAAGGTCTTGAGGTTTTTGCTAACCATGGCGTGTATCCCGAAGAGAACGCGCTGGGCCAGAAGTTCATCGTGTCCTTGGTACTCTATGCCGACCTGCGTGCAGCGGGGGAGCACGATAACCTGGACGCCTCGATTGACTATGGCTCGGTGTGCCACGATGTCGATGGCTATCTGCGCGAGCATACGTTTAAGCTCATCGAGGCTGCAGCTGAGGGTGTGGCCTCGATGCTGCTGCGTCGTTACCCCTTGCTGCTTGGCGTGCGCGTTAAGCTCGATAAGCCTTGGGCGCCCGTCGGTCTTCCCCTGGCAAGCTGCGGTGTCGAGATCGAGCGCGTGCGCTAACCGGTTCTAATATGTCTCTATGGGTGGCTGCTTGAGCCGCTGGGACAGTGCTCTATTGTTGGGGCAGTACGTGTCGAGCAGGGCGTGAAACCGCTGATTGTGGCTTGGCTCGAGCAAGTGGACGAGCTCGTGGGCGACAACCATGTCAAGGCACTCGACGGGGTAGGCGGCAAGTTCTCGTGCGATGCGAATGGCGCCGGTTTTGGGCGTGCATGATCCCCAGCGCGTTTTCATGCTGCGCACGGAAACGCGGGAAACGGCGACACCCATTGCGATTTCGTATGCGTGCACCATATCCCGCAGCGCCGATGTGACTTCGGACGTATAGAGCTGGTCAATATGGGCTTGGATTTCACTGGGCGTTAAGCCGTCGAGGGGCGCGTTCCACTTGGCCTGCGGACGTTCGTCTGGCTCGTCGGTACCCATAAAGCTTGCGAACGTGGCTTGTTTGGGCCGCGGTGCGGGTGACTTAAAGTTGTGATCGAGCGCATCTTGTACCGTGATGGGCTTGCCCCAAAGTGCAATGATGGACGAGGGGCTGAGCGGCTCTCGCGCCGTCGCCTGACGTTGCTCGCGCTGGGCAAGCCGGCTGATAATCCAGGCGCTGTTGCGCTTCACAAACGCTTCGATACGCTCGCGGCTGGCGCCGAGCGGTGCGCTGGCGTGGACCTCACCGCTCGATGTGACGCGCAGGTTGAAGTTTTTGACGCGCTTTTTGGTAACGACGACGGGGATGGGAGTCCCATCCGGTTGGGGTAGGAAAAGCGTAAATTGCTGCGTCAAAAGTGGTCCTTCAGATTGGGGACGGGCCGGCATGTCGACCGTTCGGCATGCCGGCCCGCTCAGGGGATGTGAAATTAATAACGCTCAAAGAAGGCAAGGGCATTATCGCTGCAGAGCTTCTGCATCACGGTCTTGCCAAAGTGCTTGGAGAGCATGTTCTGGAACTCGGGCATCTTGCTGGCATCGGAGAGGAAGGCGGGCACCGTGGCACCGTCCCAGTCGCCGCCGAGCGCGATGACGTCCTCGCCGCCCAGGTCGAGCCAGTGCTCGATATGTGCCGCCAGCTGGTCGAAGGTGACGTCTGCGGCTGTCTTGTCGGTTGCGTCGTTGGAAAGGAACTCGCTGCAGTAGTTGAGGCCGACGATGCCACCCATGTCGCGAATGGTGCGGAACTGGTCGTCGGTGAGGTTGCGCTTAACGCCGCAAACTGCACGAGAGTTGGAGTGGCTGGCGACGAAGGGACGTGTGGCGTGGGCGACAACCTCGTCAAAGCACTCATCGTTGAGGTGGGAGACGTCAAGCACCATGCCGGCGTGCTCCATCTGCGTAAGTGCCTCGATGCCGGCGGCGGTGAGGCCGGCGTGGGTATCGTGTCCGCTCGCGAGCGGTCCCTGCGCATTCCAGCTGAGCGATGACATGAGTACGCCCAAGCTCTTGAGCACCTCGATCAGCGCGGGGTCCTCGGCAAAGAACGTGGCGTTTTCGATGGTGTGGATGCAGGCGACCTTGCCGTCTTTGAGCGCGGGGCGAATGTCTGCCGCGCTGCGTACGTTGACCATGCGGTCGTGGTTGAGCATTGCCTGGCCGCTCATATGCGCCATGATCTGCGCCTGGAAGCGCGCGGCGTGGGCGGTGGGAATCTCATCGGGGACAAACGTGGCGAAGCACTGTGCCCATGGCGTGTTGCCGATCTTTGCGAGCGAGATGGCGCAGGCGTTGCCCTCGATGAGGTCGAAATCTTGCGGATGCGTTTCGTCGCCGGGGAAATAACCGTCGGTGCCGGCGGTAAAGCGCAGGTCGAGATCGAGCGTGGCCCAGCCGATGCGGTCGGCGGTGTCGCAGTGTAGGTCAAATACGGGATATGCCATGGTTCCTCCGGTTGCAGCGTTTCTTTGCAAACTGTCATTGAATTGTATGACTAGGGTATAGTTAGCGCCATATGTTCACGGCGGCCCGCGTTGTGCGCCGCCCTTATCACGGAGGTTACCATGTCCAACCAGGGCAAGAAGGTCAAGACTCATTATCGCGGCACGCTCGACGACGGCACGCAGTTCGATAGCTCCTACGATCGCGGCGAGCCGCTGGAGTTCACCTGCGGCGCCGGTCAGATGATCAAGGGCTTCGACGCCGCTGTTGTCGACATGCAGGTGGGCGAGAAGAAGACCGTGCACATTCCTGCTGCCGATGCCTACGGCGAGCACAATCCCGAGATGGTTATTACCTTCCCGGCCGAGCAGGTTCCCAACATCGAGCAGATCGAGAAGGGCATGAAGCTCTTCCTGTCCACGCCGAGCGGCATGCCTGTCCCCGCCGTCGTCATCGACGTAACGCCCGAGGCTGTGACGCTCGATGCCAACCACGAGCTTGCCGGCAAGGACCTCAACTTTGATATCGAGCTCGTCGAGGTCGAGGGTTAGAGCATGCCTGAGCGCTTGGTTTCGACGACATGCTTGGGAAATCTCAACGATCCGTCCTATGAACTTCTGCTTCGCCGGAAGCTGGGCGGCGTCTTTGAAGTTGACGAGCTACTGCTCGATTGGGACCAGGCTGATGTATGCGCGTTTGTGGGCGTGACGGAGCTGGGGCGCACGGTCGATGTTCGGCTGGATACTGCCGACGGCGGTCGTTTTGTCGACGGCGACGTGCTCGCCGTCGACCGTTCGGGCGTGGTGCCCGTGGCGGTTGTCGTGCGCCTGCGCAGCGCCGAGGTTTATTTGGTCGAAGTTGACCGCATGGACCCGATTGCGCTCGCGCATGCGTGCTGGGAGATCGGCAATATGCATGCGCCGCTTTTTCGAGGCGATTCGGACGAGTATACCGTGCGCATGTATACGCCGGTGCAGCCTGTTTTGGGCCGCATGCTCCGGGGCGTCGAGGGCGTTCGGCTCTCGACGGTTACCCGTGAACTCGATTCGGACCGGCGCTTTGCGTCGAGTGCGGCGGATGCCGTTGTGAGTATGGCACCAGACTTTACGATCGTAAAGAAGGCGCGCGGTTAACGTGCGTATAAGTAAGGCGGACTTTGAGAGACAACTATTCAAAGTCCGCCTTTCTGTTGATGAGATGCTGTGGGGGAGCATATGGGTCTTGAAGGAATCAAGCTGATTGCATGCGATTTGGACGGCACGTTGCTGCATCCGGGGGAGCGCGAGCCGCGTTCCGAGGCCTTTGAGTTCATCGATGAGCTGCATCGTCGCGGTATCGTGTTTATGCCGGCGAGCGGCCGTCAATATGCGAGCTTGCGCTATCTGTTTGCCCCGGTGGCCGATGAGCTCGCCTATGTATGCGAAAACGGAGCCCTGGTGATGAGCGAGGGACGTGCCGTTGTCAAGCGTTCCATGGAGCGTAGCCTTGCTATGGATATCGCGAATGCCGTGGTTGCGTATCCCCATGCCGACGTGACCCTTTCGTGTGAGGGACACCTCTACACCATGAGGGGCAACGATGCGTTCGTCGATCATTTGCGCTATGAGGTCCACTGCGATGTGGCGGTGGTCGCCCGCCCCGAGGACATCGACGAGGACGTCATTAAGATTGCCTTCCAGACGCCCGAGGTGGATCAGCCGGCGGCCCTGGAGTATTTCGAGCGCCTCTTTAGCGACCGTGTTGACGTGATGACGTCGGGAACCGAGTGGACGGACTTTATCGGCTTCGGTTCGGGCAAGGGCTCCGCGCTTGCCGATTACGGTCGCGCCCTGGGTATTTCGCCCGATGAGATGATGGCGTTTGGCGATAACGAAAACGACCGCGACATGCTCAACGTCGTGGGCCATCCTTATCTCATGGAGAGCTGCAATCCCTCTATGCGTGGCATTAACGACCGCGTTCGCTACGTGCGCACGGTCGAAGAAGAACTGCGCCGCCTGCTCGCCGAGTAGACATTTGGGACATGCCTAGAAATCTATTTTTTGCTGCAAAGCGCGGAAAGGTGGATTTTAAGGCATGTCCCGAACATCTACCGGCAGTCGGGGCAGAGACCCTCGAAGATGGTGTAGTGCGACGTGACGTGCCAGCCGATTTGCTCGGACGCCTTGGCGTCGAGCTGGGCATCGAAGGGGAGCGGTACGTCGATGACGCGGCTGCACGAGGTGCAGATGATATGCGCATGCGGCTCGATCGTGCGATCGAAGCGGCTGCCGCCCGGCGTCTTGATGGAGAGGATTTCGCCTGCGTCGGCCAAGAGATTGAGATTGCGGTAGACCGTACCGCGGCTGATTTTGTCATCCTGCGCGCGCACGACGTTGTAGATTTCGTCGGCGGTGGGATGGTCATAGCTTTGGCGCACGGCGTCAAGAACCAGCTTTCGCTGCCTGGTATTCCTTCTTTGCACCGCCATGCGCCTCGCCTCTTTTCTATTAACGGTCGTAGGTAAATGATACCGTATTTAGCACACAATACTAATAATGAGGACTGAAACCGTCTTCATTGGCAAGTGGGGCTCGGGCCTGGGCGTCTACGAGGCGAAAACGCGTTCCCATGCGCTCGTAGGAGGCATGAAGCGCCTCGAGATGAGATAGGACGTTTGCCGGAGTTCCCTGCATCTCCATCTCGACTGAGCCGTCTTCCATGTTACGCACCCAGCCGGTGAGTGCGCGTGCCTGTGCGAGGTTGGTGTTGGTAAAGCGAAAACCAACGCCTTGGACTTGCCCCGCCCAGCGCAGGAAATAGCGCAGGGGAATGTCTTGAGTGGCCTCGTCGCTTGCGAGTACGGTAAGCCTGCGGCGCAGCTCGAGCTCGACGTTTGATGGTTTTTGAGGCTCTCGACTGCCGCCGGTGACGCTGGAGAAGAACGTATCGAAGAGGCCCATCGCTATGCCTGCTTGCCTGCGTCGGCCGGGAAGGTAATGCCGGCCTGCTGGCGCACGGCATCCATGATGCGCAGTGAGACGAGCGTGACATCGCGGTAGTGGCCAAGCTCGTGGCGTCCCGCCGGGGTCTCCCAAATCTCTTCCTTAACGTTATCGATGCCGTCGATGGCGGTGATAAAGTCTGTGAGTTCGTATTCCATAGTGTTGCTCGATTTGGGCAGGTCGAGCACGCGGCCGTTGTCGCCCTGTTCGCGCGGCGCCTCGGTCGCCGAGCCGCGTACGACATCGCCGCGATAGTCGATGCAGACGTTGCGGGGCGTGGACAGATGGTCGATCTGGATAGTGCCACGCTCGCCTTCGATCTGCGAGGGCAGCAGGTCATTCGTAATTTTGGAGTGCGCGAGCTCGACGGAGATGCGGCCTCCGCCGTAGCTGGCGAGGATGGAACCGCAGCCGTCGATGGGGCCGTGCGTGAGCTGTCGCGTGGTGGGGTCGAGCAGAGTAGTCATGCTCGTAAGGCCGGAGGGCATGCCGAAAATCTCGACCATGGGCTCGACGGCGTAGACGCCAATGTCCATGAGGGAACCCGATGCCATATTGCAGTCGAAGATATTGGTGGCGCGTCCCGCGAGAATCTCGTTGTAGCGCGAGGAATACTTGCCAAAGCGCAATGAGGCGCGGCGGATGGGGGCGATCTCGCCCAGGGCGTCCTCGATGGCGTGGAAGGCGGGATCGTGGAGGGGACGCATGGCCTCGAGGGCCACGACACCTGCTGCCTCGGCAGCGCGGAAGACTTCCAGCGCCTGTGCTTCGGTGGCGCAGAAGGGTTTCTCGACGATGACGTGCTTGCCACCGGCGATGCAGGCGAGCGCCTGCTCGTAATGGAGCGCATTGGGGCTGCCGATGTAGACGGCATCGACGCCGGCGGCTGCCGCAAGCTCATCGAGTGACGTAAAGTTTCGCTCGCCGCCGTGCTCGGCAGTAAAGGCGGCGCCGCGCTCGGCATTGCGCGAGAGCGTGCCTACGAATACGGCCTGGTCGTTGGCATTGACGACCTGAATAAAGTCGTCGGTGATCATGGACGTGCCGATGGTTGCGATACGCAGCATGTGTCCCCCTTGCGTTGTTTGGCCTACAGGACGAGTGTAGCGCGGGAGGACACAAAAGCGTGCGAAAACGCCGTTACAGGTCGCTCTCGTTAAAGCCGGTGTCGATATCGAGGTTACTGCCGTCGGCCGCCGTGGTGGCGAGCTCATCGCAGCGCTCGTTGAGCTCGTGGCCGGCGTGGCCCTTAACCCAGATGAACTCCACCTTATGCTTGCTCCTTGCGGC
>CAUEUQ010000041.1:0-17791 GCA_959021215.1 uncultured Collinsella sp.
AACGATATGGCACCGTGGGGACACATGTATGTCAATCCTGGTCTAACAGAGCCTTTCTTTTTGTAGGACTGCTTGGCGCCCTTGGCGGTCTTGGGCTTGTCCTCGCCCTTGGCAAGCGCAGCATCCCAGGCCTCGTTGGCGATGACCGTGGCATACAGGCGGCCGCCTTTAAAGACGGTCAGCTTAATGCAGTCGTCGAGTTCCTCGAGCAACTCGCGCGTGGACTCGAAGCCCAGGTCATAAGCGGTCATGTCGCCAGCGGCGAGCGCCTCCTCGACCTGCGTCATAAACGTTTGCTTGCCACATCCAATCGCATCGCGCAGCAGGCGATACAGATAGATGTGGTTGCCCAGCGAAAGCGTGGGCCTAATTATTGTCTTGCTCATGGCAAATCTCCTCTTTACACATGTAAAGCATCTTACCATCGCATGGCGTTCGCCATGGCGGCGCCCAAGGCAAACGGGCGCGAACCGCTTTCGATTCGCGCCCGTTGTACAGGTCGGTTATCTATGAGAGGCAAACGTGCTTAGTTGCCCGATGCCGTGCCTTGGCTCGAGTTGTCAGATGCCGTGCCGGAAGCGGTTCCGCTCGAGCTGTTGGTGTTGTTACTGTCTGCCGTGCCCGTTCCCGACGTGGTGTCGCTCGTCTGGCCTCCCGTGTTCGGCTGTGAACCGTCAGTCGTTTGGCTTGAGTCGGTCGTGCCGGACGGCGTGCCACTGTTGGCCATAGAGGAATCGGTGCCCTGCGATTGGTTTTGGGTGTTCGAGGACGAATTGGCAGAGGTAGGACTGTCTTGCGTGTCGTCCGTCTGTGCCTGCTGATCCTGCGGCTGAGTGTTGCCATTTGCATCGCTCTCGGTCGTGCGCGACGACAGGATTGGCTCGGGACGCTCGCCCAGACCCTCACCGGCAGTGGTGATAAGGATGGCGCCGGCGCAGGCGATGACCGCGACGATGGCGATGGCGATCGAGAAGACGATGACCTTCTTTTGTGTCTGGCTGCGCTCTGCCGCCGCCTTGGCGCGCAGGCTGTTGGGGGCGACGCGCGCCGTGGTCGCGCGTCCCGCAACCTGGCGCATCTCCTGCGTGGTCGCGGCGCCACCTAGGTGCTCCTCGACATCGGGCTCAACGGGCTCGTAGGCGCCGGCAGGGTAGTCGACAGCGGCATGCGTGCCCTTGATTGCTTCGGCGCTGGCGGAGATAAAGTGGCGATAGACCTGCGAGGACACAACAGTGATGACTGAGCTCACAGCGGCACCAATCACCGAGCCGGCAATGCCGATCTTTGAAGCAAGCGCCACGCTCGTGGCGGCAGCTGCGGCGCCGGCGATGATCTGGGGAATGGAAATGTCGTCGAACAGGCCCTTTTTGGGCGCGATGGCCATGGTCTGTCCAATGGAATGGTTCTCGTGTACGCCGTTGTTGAGCGATGCCGGCGTCATGACGCGCGTGCGCGGCGCGTCGGTGTACTTGGTTGTCATACGGGGTCCTCCCGGTGTAAATCTGCTTCGTTTCGTGTAGCCATCAGGGTACCCACCAGATGTGAATCGTACGTGACATTTAACAGATACCATCAACTCATCAATTGCTCACCAAGTTGGTGGGATGCGGTTCCACCCGGCGGTTGAACTACAATAGGGCTTGCTAATTGTGTTGAATAGCGTTTACGCACGGGAGCATTCTTATGAATCTTCACCTTTCTCAGTCTGATGGCTTTTTGCGTGTGGCGGCGGCCTCGCCGCGGATTCGCGTGGCCGATGTCGAGGGCAATGCCGAGGTTGCGCTGGCGGCTGTTCGCGATGCTGCCGGGCGTGGCGTTCGCGCGCTGGTACTGCCCGAGCTTAACCTGACCGGCTATACCGCGGCCGATCTGTTCCATAACCGCACACTGCTGCATGCCTGCGAAGCAGCGCTGGTGCACATCCTCGATGAAACCCGTGAGCTGCCGATCGTCTTTACCGTTGGCTTGCCCGTTGCGGTGGCTGAAAACATCTACAACTGCGCCGCCGTGTGCTGTGCGGGTGAGCTTTTGGGTCTTACGGCTAAGAAGTATCTGCCCAACTATGGCGAGTTCTATGAGCGTCGCTGGTTTGCTCCGTCGCCTGCGGATCCCGTGTGGGTTGAATTTGCCGGTCAGGGTCCGGTTCCGCTGGGTTCGGGGCTTGTCTACCGCTGCTGTGATGAGGGTGCCGAGGATATGGTGCTGGGCGTTGAAGTCTGCGAGGACCTGTGGGTGCCGGCGCCCCCTTCGACCGAGATGGCGCTTGCCGGTGCGACGGTGATCCTCAATCCGTCGGCTTCGGACGAGATTATCGGTAAGGCGGATTACCGCCGCAGCCTCATCTCTAACCAGAGCGCACGCCTGTACTGCGCCTATGCCTACGCGGACGCGAGCGAGGGCGAGTCCACGACCGACATGGTCTTTGCGGGCGAGAACCTTATCTACGAAAATGGCTCCAAGCTCGCCGCCACCAAACTGCTTACCTGCGATATGGCCATCGCCGACGTTGACCTTGACCGCCTGGTTGCCGAGCGCCGTCGCTCGACGACGTGGGCGCGCACCGACGATGCGCCGGAGGCCACGACCGTTGAGTTTTCGTTTGAGGGCGTGCTGGCCGAAGAACCTGTCCTGCGCGATGCCTGCGATATCGACCGCGTTTTCCCTCGCGCGCCTTTTGTGCCGGCCGACCACGGTGATCTGGCCGAGCGCTGCGAGACTATTCTCAATCTGCAGACTGCTGGCCTCAAGACCCGCCTTGCCCACACGGGCACCAAGGCTGCGGTCATCGGCCTTTCGGGTGGCTTGGACTCCACGCTGGCACTGCTTGTGACCGCGCGTGCCTTCGATGCGCTGGGGCTGCCGCGCACGGGTATCACGGCGATTTCCATGCCCGGCTTTGGCACGACGCATCGTACCAAGTCGAATGCCGAGTCGCTTGCCCGCGACCTGGGCGTGAGCTTCCGCGAGATTTCGATTCACGCGGCCGTGGAGCAGCACTTCAAGGACATTGAGCACGATCCGGCCGTGCAGGACGTGACCTACGAGAACAGCCAGGCCCGCGAGCGTACGCAGATTCTGATGGATCTGGCCAACCAGGCTGGCGGTTTTGTCATCGGCACGGGCGACCTGTCGGAGCTGGCGCTCGGCTGGGCTACCTATAACGGCGACCACATGAGCATGTACGCCGTCAACGCGAGCGTGCCCAAGACGCTTGTGCGCCATCTGGTGCGCTATGCGGCCGATGTCTTTGGCGGGCGTATTGCCGAGGTCTTGCTCGACATCCTCGATACGCCGGTGTCCCCCGAGCTTCTGCCGCCCACGGGCGATGGCGAGATTGCGCAGAAGACTGAGGATTTGGTGGGCCCGTATGAGCTGCACGACTACTTCCTCTACTACCTGCTGCGTTTTGGTTTTGAGCCGGGCAAGATCTACCGCATGGCGCTCAAGAGCTTCGAGGGCGTCTACGACGCCAAGACCGTCCACACGTGGTTGCGTACGTTCTATCGTCGCTTCTTTGCCCAGCAGTTTAAGCGCAGCTGCCTGCCCGATGGTCCCAAGGTGGGCTCGGTGACGCTCAGCCCGCGCGGCGATTGGCGTATGCCGAGTGACGCCAGCTCACGTTTGTGGCTTGCGCAGATCGACGCGCTCAATCCAATTGACTAAGGTTGGCTAAATTGAACCAATACGGGGTTTGCAAGCGTTACACTTTTGCAATCTGATGGCCCGTATCGTGCGGCGCTCTTGTCGGAGCGCCGCGTTTTTTATATCGAAAGGTGGCACCATGCAGGCATCGCAGCGTCTCGACCGCTTTGGCGCGGAGGTCTTCGCCTCGCTCAACAACAAGCTTCTCGCACTGAAGGCTCAGGGCAAGACCATTTATAACATGAGCGTGGGCACGCCCGACTTTAAGCCGTACGACCACGTGGTCGAGGCGCTGACCCAGGCTGCGCAGGACCCAGAGATGTGGAAGTATGCCCTGCGTGACCTGCCGGAACTCAAGCAAGCCGTGTGCGACTACTATGAGCGCCGCTTTGGCGTTTCGGGCATTACACCGTCCATGGTGCAGTCGTGCAACGGCACGCAGGAGGGCGTGGGTCATTTGGGCCTGGCCCTGCTCGATCCGGGTGACACTATTTTGGTTCCCGATCCGTGCTACCCGGTCTTCGAGGCGGGCGCCAAGATCGCCGATGCCAAACTCGAGTACTATCCGTTGGTTGCCGAGCACAATTACCTGCCCTATGTGGCGGGTATCGACCCCGAGGTTGCCGATCGTGCCAAGTATATGATCGTGTCGCTGCCCGCCAACCCGGTGGGCTCGGTGGGCACGCCCGAGATCTACGAGGAGATCATCGCTTTCGCCCGCGAGCACGACCTGCTGATCGTCCATGACAACGCGTACTCCGACATCGTGTTCGACGGCGAGCCGGGTGGCAGCTTTTTGCAGTATCCCGGTGCGCTCGAGGTGGGCGTGGAGTTCTTCTCGCTTTCCAAGTCGTTTAACGTCACCGGTGCCCGCATCGGCTTTTTGGTCGGCCGAGAGGACGTGGTCTCTGCCTTTGCCAAGCTGCGCAGCCAGATTGACTTTGGCATGTTCTTCCCGATCCAGAAGGCCGCCATCGCCTGCCTGAACGGTCCGCGCGATGAAGTCGAGGCGCAGCGTCTGAAGTACCAGGAGCGCCGCGACGCCCTGTGCGACGGTCTTGAGGACCTGGGCTGGGAGCGTCCCAACGCGCATGGCTCCATGTTTGTGTGGGCCAAGCTTCCCGGTGGTCGCACCGATTCCATGGCGTTTTGCGAGGAGCTCATGGAGAAGGCCGGCGTTGTGGTGACGCCGGGCGCGAGCTTTGGTCCTTCGGGCGAGGGGCACGTGCGCATGGCGCTGGTCCTGCCGCCAGATCAGATCGCTTTGGCTGTCGAGGCCATTCGCGAGGCGGGCCTGTATTAGATGGCTGTTTCGACTCGTCAATAGTTCGAAACCGATTTCGTGCAGTTATTTTACGAATTCTGCAAACTATTTCGGTAAACGGTCGATTTTTGGCTGCGAATAGGAGCATAATCAAAGTCCCGATTGGATGTATTGGGATTACGACAAGCCGCTCGGGTCGTTCCCGGGCGGCTTGTTTGTGGAGAGAGATGGGAGTTTCTAATGGTTAACGAGAAGAAGGTCGCTATTGTCGGCTGCGGTTTCGTCGGTTCGTCTTCGGCGTTCGCGCTGATGCAGAGCGGTCTGTTCTCCGAGATGGTCCTCATCGACGTGGACAAGAACCGCGCCGAGGGTGAGGCCCTGGATATCGCGCACGGCATGACGTTTGCCGAGCCGATGAAGATCTACGCCGGCGATTATTCCGATGTCGCCGACGCCGCCATGATTGTCGTCACCGCTGGCGCTGCCCAGAAGCCCGGTGAGACCCGCCTGGACCTGGTCAACAAGAACGTCAACATCTTTAAGTCCATTATCCCCGAGATTAAGAAGTCTGGCTTTGACGGCATTCTGCTCATCGTCTCCAACCCGGTCGATGTTCTGACCTATGCCGCCATCAAGATGTCCGGCTTGCCCGAGGGCCATGTCATCGGCTCCGGCACCGTACTCGACACCGGCCGTCTGCAGCAGATGCTTGGCGCCCACGTCGAGGTTGACCCGCGCGACGTTCAGGCCTACGTCATGGGTGAGCACGGCGACTCCGAGTTTGTCGCTTGGTCCAGCGCTCAGGTTGCCGGCGTGCCGCTGAACACCTTCTGCGAGCTTCACGGCCATCTGGAGCATGAGGCCGCCGAGAAGCGCATCGCCGAGGACGTCAAGAACTCCGCCTACACCATCATCGAGAAGAAGCACGCCACCTACTATGGCGTCGCCATGGCCGTCAAGCGCATCTGCACCGCCGTCATGCGCGATGAACAGACCGTTCTGCCCGTCTCCTCGCTCATGGTGGGCGAGTATGGCCTGTCCGATCTTGCCATCTCTATGCCGACCGTCGTTGGCCGCGACGGCGTTGTCTGCCGCGTCCCCGTGCCGCTGGACGATGACGAGCAGCATGAGCTCACCGCCTCCGCCAAGGCCCTCAAGGACATCATCGATAGCGTCGACTTCTCCTGCTAAATCAAGCTCGCTAGAGCGAAAAGCTACAATGAAGGCGTTCGGGACCACGCGGCCCGGGCGCCTTTTTGGTGCAAAGTCACCTGACCCCAATGCACCATAGTTGATGGGAGGGCCATGTCGGATTCGCCTAATTTTTTGACCTATGCCCAGACGGCGTTTGATCCGTTTGAGGAGCGGCCGTTCTGCGCGGTGGATAGCCTGGTCTTTGCGTGGTTGTCCTATTTGCGTTTGCCGGGTGATATGGCGGAGCTGACGAACTTGCAGGGCCTAGACGTACGAGAGCTGCTGCGTGCCGAATGCTACCGGGACATGATTGGCGACCTATGGGACCCAGAGGGGAGCAGGGCCTTGCTGGAGGCCGTGGCGGCAAGCCCTCGCTACCGTGGCGTGCACGTTTGCGGCTATCGTGCCGTGAGCGATGTGGTGGCGACAGAGCAGTTTGCAGCCATGGCGTTCCGGTTTCCGGCGGGGTTTAGTTATCTTTCCTTCCGGGGGACCGACAGCACGATTGTGGGCTGGAAAGAGGACTTTAACATGGCGTTCCGGTGTCCTGTACCGGCCCAGGAATCCGCGGCGCGTTATGTGGACGAGGCGGCGGATGCGATTGACGGGCCGCTTTTGTGCGGAGGTCATTCCAAGGGTGGAAACCTTGCGGTGTACGGTGCGGCGATGTGCTCCGATGCCGCCCGTGAGCGAATCGAACGGGCGTATTCCCATGATGGTCCGGGCTTCGTCGAGGAGTTTCTGAACGGCGACGCCTTTGCCGATCTTTCCGGTCGAATCGACAAGACGCTACCTCGGTCGTCGATCTTTGGCATGATGTTCGAGACACAGGAGGACTATGCCATCGTTGAGAGCACCGAGTTCAGCCTGCTGCAGCACAATCCCTTTAGCTGGGTGGTTGATGGTCACGACTTCGTGTACTGTGAGCGCCTGTCCGCCGGTGCTCGATACGTTGATGGCTCCATTCGCGAGATGCTGCTTGCAGTTTCGCCTAGCGAGCGCGAGCGTTTTGTAGATGCGTTGTTCTCCGTGTTTGAGGCTACGGGTGCTGAGCGGTTTGCGGATATCGCTGGGAATCTGCGCGAGAGCCTGCCCGTGATGCTTCAGGCTGCGCAAGGGTTTGACAAGGATACGCGACGCTTTGTCTCGCAGACCATCGTTGCAATCCTTAAATGCGCGCTGCTGCCCAAACGACCCCAGATCGACATGCCCGTTGCCGGTAAGAGTTTGGCAGAACAGCTCGAGGCTTGGCAGTCCGAGCTCCTGCGCTAACCATTGGTGCAAAGCAGCCTGTCCCCGATGCACCAATCTTCGATGCGCCTGGGGCGGGCTCGACCGCTATACTGATTCGTGCCGAAATCGATCTAGAACGGAATGCCGTATATGAAAATCAATCACGCGATTCTGCATATCCTGGACTTTGACTCTGCCGTCAACGTTATGAGCCAGCGCGAGTTGGATATCGAAAGCCGTACCGTGCGCAATTTCGTAACCACGCATCTGCGCCGCGCACGCACCTCGGCCGACAATAAACGCGCCACGTTTGCCGAGAACTCCGCATTCGGCGGCGAGCTCAAGGGCTATTTCTTTGGCGATCGCGAGTTCGTGGACCTGTCTCAGCAGATTGCGGAGTTCATCTCTTCCGAACTTACCAAGGCCGAGAAAGCCGAGTCCACTGACGTGCTTGTGGCGGACTTTGATGACGATGAGGATGCCCGCTGGTTTGCCGTGATGCTGCTGGGCTCCAAGCAGGCTTTTATGCACGAGGTAGGTCGCGAAGAGGGCGAGGTGCGCAACGACATTGCGCGCCACTACGCCATTCTGCCGAATCCCTCGCAAAAGGTGCCGAGCTATGCAATCGTGCGTGCAAGCACCATGGAGATCGGCTATGTGGACAAGAAACGCAAGATCGCCGGCGAGGACCGTATGCTTATCCCCGATGGCCTGCTGCAGTGCGACACGGGCGTATCGGGCAAGGAGGTCATCGACACCGTGACGCGTGTGGTCGAGGAAGTCGCCGAGGAGCACGGTGCCAATACGGCCGTAGCGCTCGCCAAGGTTAAGGCTGCTGTTGCCGAGAAGGTCGAGGATGACGAGGAGCTGCCGCCTTGGGATATCGTCGACGAGGTCTTTGAGGACGAGCCGGTCATCAAGGAGAGCGTGCGCGCGGCACTGACCGAGGAGAAGGTGCCTGAGCGTGTGCCCGTGGAGCGCAAGCAGGTCGAACGCGCGGCGGTGCGCAATCATAAGATCCGTACCGACACGGGTATCGAGATCAGCTTCCCGGCCGAGATGGGTTCCAACTCCGAGTACATCGAGTTCGTCAATGAGCCTAACGGCCTCATCTCCATCGAGCTAAAAAACATCGGGTCAATTGAGAATCGATAAACTGCGCTTGGACGCTGCAAAAAATAAAGGCCGAAGCCTCGGATGAGGGCTTCGGCCTTTTTACTTGGGGCTTAATTACGCTACTGGTTGAGCATAAGTCAGCGAAAATGCCCCCGAGCGAGCAAGGTGACGTGAAAGAGGAGGGCATTGATCTTCTGGTCATGCCCGACGATTGAACGTCAGATTGCCGCTTAGGGGCGTTTGCAGCGTCGACCGGTCCGTCGTTCGTTAGAACGACGGAACCAAAGGTGGAGCGTCGAGTCGTTACGCGGTTTGGTAAAACCGCGTAACCCTACAGTTGGCGCAGGCCCTCTTCCAGGCCGGTCTTGCTGTCGGTCCTCTCGTCGCGCATCTTGATGACGCGGGCGGGGACACCGGCCACGACGGCACCGGCGGGGACATCCTCGACGCACACGGCGCCGGCGGCAACAACAGCGCCCTTGCCCACGCGTACGCCCTCCAGGACCACGGCGTTGGCGCCGATCATGACGTCGTCTTCGATGATGACGGGCGTGGCGCTTGCGGGCTCAACGACGCCTGCCAACACGGTTCCAGCGCCGATGTGGCAGTTCTTGCCCACGGTGGCGCGGCCGCCTAGCACGGCGCCCATATCGATCATGGAACCCTCGCCGATAACGGAGCCGATGTTGATGATGGCGCCCATCATGATGACGGCACGGTCGCCAATCTCGACGCGGTCGCGGATGATCGCGCCCGGCTCGATGCGGGCGTTGATGCCCTTAAGGTCGAGCATGGGCACGGCGGAGTTGCGGCAATCGTTCTCCACGTCGTAGTAATCGATGGAATCGGCGTTGGCGTCCAGGATGGCCTTAAGCTCATCCCAGTCGCCAAAGACGGTCTTGCCGCGACGACCGCCGTAGACATGTGCGTCGCCCCAAGCAACCTTCATGCCCGGCTTCTCGCGCACGTACAACTTGACGGGCGTCTTTTTGGGCGCGGTGGCGATGTAGTTGATAATCTCCTGTGCATCCATCTCGGCTGCGTTGCTCATTTGCTATCTCTCCTTTGGGCGGGTTCGGTTGATACCTGGTTAGGCAAACATGACCTGGTCGAACGTATAGAAGCCGGGTTCGCGGGCGACGAGCTTCTGCGCGGCTGCCAGGGCGCCGTTGACAAAGATCTGACGGCTCGTGGCGCGGTGCGTGAGCGTGACCTCCTCGTCCTGGCCAAAGAAACCCACCTCGTGCACGCCGGCGACGGTGCCGCCGCGCAGCGAGTGCATACCGATCTCCTTGGAGTCGCGCGCGCCGCACATGCCCTCGCGACCGTAGACGGGGTGGTAGCCTGCTTCGGGCTCGGCCTCGACTACGGCGTCGAGCAGCAGCTTGGCGGTGCCGCTGGGGGCGTCGACCTTTTGGTTGTGGTGAGTCTCGACAATCTCGCAGTCAAAGCCGGGCAGCTCACGCGTGGCCTGGGCCACTAGATGACGCAGGGCTGCGATGCCGATGGAGTAATTGCCCGAGTGCATAACGCGGGTGTTCTGGCCCAGCTCACGCAGGCGGTCCATCTGCTCGGGGGTGTAGCCTGTGGTGCCCGAGACCAACGCCGCGCCCGTGCGCTCGACATAGGCGACGACGGCTTCGAAGGTCACGACGTTCGAGAAGTCGATGATAACGTCGGCCGCCGGGGCGCTCTCGAGCTCGGACAGATCAAAACCGATCTGGGCGACGATATCAAAAACGGGCTGCCCGCCGACGTCGACAATGCCTTCGACGGTAGTGCGGATGAGCGAGCCCATGCGGCCCGTTCCCATAATGACGGTCTTAATCAAGCAGACCAGCTCCCTTCAGAGCATCGGTAAGTGCAGCGCGCGTGTCGTCTGCCATGGGGCACAGCGGCATACGGTAGTTTGCCTCGATCATACCCATCTGGGCGAGCGCCTCTTTGACGGGGATGGGGTTGACCTCACTAAAGAGGGCATTGATGAGCGGCTGGCCGGCAATCTGGATATCGCGGGCGCGTGCCACGTCACCGTCCAGATAGGCGCGGCACATGTCGTGCACGAGCTGCGGCTGAACATCGGCCCACACGCTGATGGTGCCCGAGGCGCCCAGGCTCATGAGCGGTACGGTAAGCGCGTCCTCGCCCGAGTACATGCGGAAGTCGTCTGACAGCAGGTGGGCGATCTTGGCCGCGTAGGCGACGTTGCCCGAGGCCTCCTTAATACCCATGATGTTGGGGTGCGCGGCCAGGCGTTCTACGTTGCGCTCGCTGATGCCGCAGCCACAGCGGCCGGGGATGTTGTACAGGATGCAGGGGATGTCCACGGCATCGGCGACGGTCTTAAAGTGCTGATAGATACCCTCTTCGTTGGACTTGTTGTAGTAGGGGGTAATGAGCAGCAGACCGTCGGCGCCCAGGCCCTGATAGGTGAGCGACTTGGTGAGCATGGTCTGCGTGGAGTTGGAGCCCGAGCCGGCAATAACGGGGACGCGTCCTGCAACATGCTTGACCACAGCGGCGACGACGGAGTTGTCCTCGTCATCGGTCATCGTGGCACTCTCACCGGTGGTGCCCAGGGTGAGGATGGCGTCAGTGCCATTTTGCAGGTGGAAATCGATAAGGCGCTCAAGCGCGTCAAAGTCGACACTGCCGTCCTTTTTAAACGGCGTGACAAGGGCGACGATTGAGCCCTCGAGATTGCGGATATCCATGTTCTTCTCCTTCGCTTCCGCGATCTGGACGCGTTTGTTCCATTGGGCGGCGACTGCTAGGCGCTCGTCCTGAGCGCGACGGCGGGCGCTTTCGGCGCGCGATTTGGCCAGCAGCTCGCGGCCGCACGGCAGCACGTCGAGCGTGGCAAAGTAATCGCCCGGGCGCTCGGCGCGGCGAATGAGGTCTGCCGAGCCATCGGGGCGCAGCAGGACCTCGGCGGAGCGCAGGCGGCCGTTGTAGTTGTAGCCCATAGAGTGGCCATGCGCGCCGGTGTCGTGAATCACGAGCAGGTCGCCCATGTCGATATGCGGAAGCTCGCGGTCGATGGCGAACTTGTCATTGTTCTCGCACAGATTGCCCGTGATGTCGTACGTGTTCGTGACGGTGGCTGCGGTTTTATCGGGACCGTCCGGCTGACCCATCACCGTGATGTGGTGGTAAGCGCCATACATGGCGGGACGAATGAGGTCGACGGCACTGGCGTCCACGCCGATATAGTCCTTGTAGATCTGCTTCTCGTGGATGGCCTTGGTGACCAGGCACCCATAGGGACCCATCATAAAGCGGCCCATCTCGGTGCAGATCGCCACATCGCCCATGCCAGCGGGAACCAGAATCTCGTCGTATGCCGCGTGCACTCCCTCGCCGATGGCGTGAATATCGTTGGCCTGCTGCTCGGGCAGATAGGGGATACCGACGCCGCCGGACAGATTGATAAAGGCGACATGTGCGCCGGTCTCGCGCTCCAGGCGCACGGCAAGTTTAAAGAGGATGCGTGCGAGCTTGGGATAGTAGTCGTTAGTGACGGTGTTACTGGCAAGGAAGGCATGGATGCCAAAATTCTCGGCGCCCTTGGCCTTGAGCATGCGGAAGGCCTCAAAGAGCTGCTCGGTGGTCATGCCATATTTGGAGTCGCCCGGGTTGTCCATGATGCCGTTGGAGAGCTGGAACAGACCGCCTGGATTAAAGCGGCAGCTGACCGTCTTGGGGATGGGCCCCGCAACACGCTCAAAGAACTCGATGTGGCTGATGTCGTCAAAGTTGACGATGGCACCCAGCTTGTTGGCGAGCTCAAAGTCGGCAGCCGGCGTGTCGTTGGAAGAGAACATGATGTCGTGTCCCGTGATGCCCAGCGAGCGGGCGATCATGAGCTCGGTATAGCTCGAGCAATCGCAGCCGCAGCCGTATTCGTTGAGAATGGAGATGGGCGCCGGGTTGGGGTTGGCCTTGACGGCAAAGTATTCCTTAAAGCCCGGGTTCCATGCAAAGGCGTCGCGCACTTCTTGCATGTTGCGGCGGATGCCCGCCTCGTCGTATAGATGAAACGGCGTGGGGAACTGCTCGACGATATGCTCGAGTGTCTCCTTGTCCACAAACGGCTGCTTGGCCGCATATGCCTCGTTGGGGGTCAATGCCATGTCCCGTAAACCTCGCTATCCAGACGGCGCCATCTGCGCATCGAATCCGCATAGCGTGGACCCAATGTCCGGATAGCGCTCCCGCATTGCTGCAGACAGTCCTGTGGGTGTTTCCCACAGGCCCACCAGGTTGTTCGTGCCCGAAAAACCCAGTTCGGCGGGTTTCGCCTCCCCACGGGGTCAAAGCCTGCCGGCTCGCCCGCGGCTCTTCGTGCCCGCGCCTCTATCAAGTGGTAAAGACCCTATCACGTTGCACTTTACCAAACAAGAGTATTCGTATATAACGTTTAAAAAATGCAGCAATATGCTGGAAACATGTGTGCCACAATCCTGTATCACAATAAGTTGCAACAGATGTGCCTCACGAAGGGATTCTCTATGACCGAGCTCCAAGAACTCCGTCGCTATCGCCGCGATCTCCATCGCATTCCGGAGCTCGATTTCGATCTTCCGCAGACTATCGCCTATATCGAGGGCGTGTTGGCGCCGCTCGCTTGCGAGGTGACCCATCCGTGTCCCAGCTGCGTCTGCGCTTTCTTCGACGCTGGCGTTGGTGCCGCGCGTGCCACGGCGATTCGCGCCGATATGGATGCGCTGCCCATCGCGGAGGCGACGGGAGCGGCCTTTGCCTCGATCCATCCCGGCAAGATGCACGCTTGCGGACATGACGGACACATGGCCATGGCACTTGCCGCCGCGACGTATGTCGACCGTACGATTCGCGAGCAGCCGGGCGCCATTAGGCGCAACGTTCTCTTTGTGTTCCAGCCGGCCGAGGAAACGACCGGTGGTGCCAAGACGGTATGCGAGAGCGGTGTGTTCGAGCGCTATGGGGCTGACCGCATTTTTGGCTTCCATGTGTGGCCCGATCTGCCTGCCGGCACGTTGGCGAGTTGTTCCGGTCCGCTGCTGGCGCGTTCGAGTGAGACACACATTCATATTCACGGGACGAGCATCCATATCGCTAAGACCTATGGCGTTCCGGTCGAGGAGTCGCACGATGCGGCGCTGGCGGCTGCCAAGTTCTTGGTTGCCGAGCGCGAACTGATGGACGAGCTGGGCACCGACGAGCCCTGTATCGGTAAGTTTGGTCTGCTGCAGGCCGGTACGGTTTGCAACGCGGTGGCGGGGGAGGCCCATGTGGCCGGAAGCCTGCGTGTGTTTACGGACGACATGTTCGACCGGGCGCGCGAAGGCGTGCGCCGCGTGCTGGACGATGCCTGTGCCGCAACGGGCTGCACGTATGATCTCAACTTTGCCGAGGGCTATCCGCCGGTCGACAACGACCCCGAGTTGTTTGCCAGCGTCGCGCCTGCCTTGCCCGGGCTGCAGCTTGTGGAGGAACCGCTGCTGATCGCCGAGGATTTCGCGTTCTATCAACGCCATCTGCCGGGCGTGTTTTTCCTGCTGGGCACGGGTATGCCAGAGGACCAAGACAACCCGAGTGATTCGGATGGCTGTCCCGCCTATGCCACAAGCGCTCTGCATACCGATAGCATGCTCTTCGACGAGGAAATCCTTCTCAAAGGCCTCGATGTCTACAAACGATTGCTTTTGCTTGACTAAGGCGCAAAGGACTATTTGTTCTAGAAAACACGAACAAACGTACGATATAATAGAGATGTAAGTCTATAGAAACGTTTGACGTTACTAACGTAAGGCGATACTATGATTGCATCGTATAAAGATGAGGATACCGAACGCTTTGCCATGGGTGTGCGGGTCAGGAGGTTCGTGCCCTTTGAGCGTGTTGCGTTGAGGAAGATTCGCCAACTGCAGGTTTGTGCTTCGCTTGATGATCTTCGCGTTCCACCGGGCAACCGCCTGGAAGCTTTGAAGGGCGATCGTGCCGGTCAATATAGCATCCGTGTTAACGAGCGCTATCGGGTCTGTTTTGAGTGGAGACAGGAGATGGCTTGGAATGTCGAAATCGTCGATTATCACAAGTGATGAGACTTCGGCCGATTTGCTGTCGCCGGTGACTCCTGGTGAGCTTCTCAAAGAGGAGTTTCTTGTTCCCATGGGCATTTCTCAATATCGCCTTGCGAAAGAGACTGGGATTCCGGCTCAGCGTATCGGGCAGATTGTCTTGGGAAAACGTCGCGTGACGGCCGACACCGACCTCCGTCTTTGCCGTTATTTTGGCCTGACGGATGGTTATTGGCTGCGCGCTCAGGTGGCGTTTGACCTTGAGGCCGAGAAAAGGCGGATCGAACCGGAGCTGAATAAGATCGTTCCTGTCCAGCAGGCCGCTGCGTTGTAGTGCTCAAAGATATTGAGGTTGGAGTGACGATGGAACGACGCCGACAGTCTGCCGTTTATAGTCCCGGTGGGTGTGGATGCGGCTTGTTGTTGCTTCCGGTTATTGCTGTGAGCATTGGCGTGATGTTTGCGCTTGCTGGGCTGGCTGCGGCGGCACTCGTACTGTTTATCACTGCCATCGGCGTGACGATTTGGCTCTGCCGCAATCGCGAGCGACGCCGTGCCGGCGGTAAAACCAATGTCGGCTGGGTTGTATTCCTGGTCATTGCGTACCTGCTGAGTGCCAGCTACCTTGTTTTCTTTGTCCTGTTGATGATCAGTGCCTTTACCGGGGAATCCGTCACGGTGGGTTGATGCACTGCCAGCAGACGGTCGCGCGCAGTGCGTTTGCTCGGCGTTTGGATAACTGCATTGGTCGTTTACCGCAGCCTTAGCTCTCAGCTAATGAATTCAAGTTCAATCCTTCCTACGATGTGCTGTGTACCGGCACGGTAGCCGGATCGTAGGAAGGATGAATAATGGCAAAAGAGGGAAAGAAGCCGATCGGCAAGATTGTCCTAGGCGTCATCGTGGTGCTGGTTATTGTCGGTGCCGTGGGCTCTATGGGTGGCAATTCAACCGATTCGTCTGCGAGCGATTCGGCAAAGCCTGCCGAGGCGACACAGCAGGCTGAGGAGCAAAAAGAACCGCAAGAACCGTATACCATTGCTGACGAGGCTGAAGACACCTCCAATCAGTTTGCCTATAAGATCACGGGCACGCTGACCAATAACACGGACAAGGAAAAGAGCTACATTCAGATCGAATATGTTCTGTATGATGCCGATGGCAACCAGGTTGGAACGGCTCTTGCAAACACCAATCATCTGAAGGCGGGCGGCTCTTGGAAGTTCGAGGCGCTGGGTACGGTGTCTCCCGACCAGGTTGCTAGCTGGGAGCGTTCGGACGTAAGCGGTTTCTAGCATGTTGTATGCACTGGGGGAGGTGAAGTCGTATGCCCGATAAAAAGCTGACCGAGGAGTTGCTCAATGAGCTTCTCGACGCGCCAAACATCGATGGCTATATCAAAGAACACGACTTTGCCGCCCCATCGCTTTCGGACTACCTGAAGCGGCTACTGCAGGAAAAGGGCTTGGAGCGCTCGCGCGTGGTTCGTATGGCCGATCTCAATGAGACCTTTGGCTATCAGATCTTTACCGGTGCGCGGCATCCGAGCCGCAATAAGGTGCTGCAGATTGCCTTTGCGATGGCGCTGACGCTCAAAGAAACCAACCGTGCGCTGACGGCTGCCGGGGTAAGCGTCCTTAACTGCAAGGACCGCCGCGATGCGATTATCATTTTTTGCATCGATCGCGGGTGCAGCCTCCAAAAGGTCAACGAGGAGCTGTATCGCTTTGGCGAGGAGACGGTGAGTTAGCGGCTGATATCTGAGCCGGCGGAGCTGCCGAACAACGATGCAAACGAACGGGGCGCAGATGCCATGGGGTGTCTGCGCCCTGCGCTATGATGGAGGCTATGGATACTCAGAGCCCAACATATTCCGATGACGAGCTGACCGCAGCGCTTGCCGAGCACCTGGCGTCGCTCGATCGCGACGACAGCTATCGCGTGGAGCGTGTACTTAAGCGCTCGTCCGTTGAAACAACCGAGCTCGTGTACTTTGAAGGAACCGGCGGTGGTTCGCTCGGTCCCTTTGTTCGTAAACGCATCGATGCTTCGGCTCAAATCGGCGGGGCATACGAGCGTCTGTTTGCCGCTCAGCGGGCAGGCAGGCGTTTTGAGCACCTGCCCAGAATCGTCGATTGTCGTCGTGTGGGCGACGAGCTCAACGTGGTTATGGAATACATCGAAGGGGAGACACTCGGGGCGCTGGTGGACCGTCTGGGAGCCACCCCCGATTATGCGCGTGAATTGTATCCTGCCCTATGCGATGCCGTGGGCGAGCTCCATGCCGGTTTTGCAATGGTGGGGGAGACGTCGGCGCCGGTGATCCATCGCGACCTCAAGCCGTCGAATATCATCGTGACAGGTGCCAACTATACGCCTGATGACGGCCTGACATTTTCATCGCTGGTGATTATCGACCTGGGGATCGCGCGCGTATGGCGCGATGGCGCCGATGCTGACACCGTCAAGTTTGGCACGCGACCCTATGCGCCGCCCGAGCAGTATGGGTTTGGGCAGACGAGTGTGCGCAGCGATGTCTACGCACTTGGGGCCCTGTTGTTCTTTTGCTTGACGGGAGTCGACCCTAAACCAGGGCTCGACATGCGCGAGCAATGTGAGGCATGCGGCATTCCCACTCCACTTGCCGATGTCGTCTGCATGTCGATGGCGCTCGACCCGGCCAAGCGTTTTGCGAGCGCGGAAGCGTTGGGACGGGCGACGCGCGCGGCATACGATCTAAGTCGCCCCGTGCGGCCTCCTGCGCCTGTGCTTGTCCGTACTCCGGCCTCGGAGACGGTGTTGACGCCCCAAGGGCTCCAGAACCCCGCAGGGCTTCCTAGGCCTGCCGCCTCCACTGCATGCGGTCTGCTCTCTCGCGTTCCGGAGTCTCTGGGGCGCATTTGGAATACGCTCGTCTTCTTCTCGCTGCTTGTGTTCTTTGCCGGAAGTCACTTTGCCGTCTTTCACCCCACGGGAGCAAACCAAAGCTACCCGACGTGGCTTCTCATAATCGAGTATTTTTTCTTTGTCGATGGCCTTATGGTGCTTATGCATTTTGCGCTGTTCGACAAGCGTCGTCTTCGTCGGCGATTCGCACTGCTCGACAGCTATCGCGGCAAGAAACTCGCGAAACTCTGGCTCAAGGCATTGGGTGTGCTGCTCCTATGCATGATCGTCATAGTCGCGGTTGCCAATGCGACCGGCGTCGTCGATACCTCCGCTACCTAAAAGAAAAGGGCCCCATTGGGGCCCTTTGCAGTTGCACTTAGATGCGGTTCAT
>CAUEUQ010000042.1:0-17361 GCA_959021215.1 uncultured Collinsella sp.
GGGGCTTCAAAAGGCCGGAAATGGTTTTCAGGGTGGTGGATTTGCCCGCGCCGTTTACAGTCCTGCGCAAGACGGAGAGCACATTAAGTGCCCTCCTTTGCGTGCGGAACTCGCGATGACCTTAATATATTTCTCCGGCCCTCGCCGTGCTCGGGAGACGACACGCTGATGTCTGCTTAACTCTGCTCGCTCAGGCTAATGACTTTGCTGGGGATCGATGATTTGCCGCAAGGTAAACTTGGATTGAGGCGTATCGCCCTCTTCTCCCGACTTTTCCTCATCGAAATCGAAGATCATGATGGCGCAGTTGGGGAGTTTTGTTGGGAGCTCGAAGCCCTCTGGGGCTGCAGCCTTGATGAATTGGCGGCTGGCGCTGCCGTGGCTTACTGCTAGGAGGGTTTCGATGCCCTCGGAGCCCATGATATTGGTGAGGGTGTCTACCATGCGCTCTTGCAGTGCCTGGCTTCCTTCTCCTCCGAATGGGATTAAGTCCTCGCCTGGATCCCAGACGTCGGTGGGCAGGGCGTCGTGGGGGCCTTCTTCGAAGGTGCCGTAGCTGCGCTCGATAATGCCTTCACAGGGCTCGACTGCTGCGTCCGGGCCGAGGAGTTCGCATGCGACGAGTTGAGCAGTATCCATGGCTCGACCTAAGGGCGAAGAGACCACCTTGTCGGGAACGACGTTGTGGGCTTTGAGCCATGCGGCTGCCACCCGTGCCTGCTGACGGCCCAGGTCGGTCAACGGTGAATCGCAGCGGCCCTGGACGAGCTTTTTGACGTTGAATTCCGTCTGGCCGTGGCGGAGCAGATACAGCCTCTTCATATTCTCCCCTTCTGTATAACTTGCTTTGCCGGCACAGCCCTACTCGTGGGTATGCCCTACGTAGTCTTCGTCGATCGTGATCTTGGCAATCGACTTGGGGTATTCCGATTCGACCCTCTGGGCCAACGCATGTTTGAGCTCATCGGCATCCATGTCCAAATCCGAGGGCCGTACGCAGTCAAAGATCACGTTGGTGTGCGTAGGGCCCGGCACACAGCGTAGGTCATGAATCGAGAGGCGGCTATCGATCTCCTGAGCCATTGCGTTGATACGCAGGCGCATGCTCGCCACCTTTGGATCGTCGGTCACGATGGGATCGTAATGGAGCGTGACGATCATGCCGTCCTCGTCCCTAAACGACTGCTCGATGTTATCGAGCGTGTCGTGACTTTCCAGCGGGCTGGCCTCGGCCGCCATCTCGGCATGCGCACTTGCAAACTTCCTGCCCGGGCCGTAGTCGTGAACCATCAAATCGTGAACGCCCAAAACGCCAGGATAGCTCATGATCTTGTCTCGAATGTGCTTGACCAGCTTAGGATCGGGCGACTGACCCAAAAGCGGGCTTACCGTATCTTGAATAAGTTCAAAGCCGCTCCAGCCAATATAGGCGCCAACGGCAAGGCCGACCCATGCGTCAAGATTGATGTGCGTCACCTGCGAAACAATTGCGCACGCTAACACGGCGCCTGTGGCAAGGACATCGTTCTTGGAATCCTGCGCGGTCGCATGCAGCGTCTCGGACTCAATGCGATCGCCGAGCTTTTGGTTGAGGGCCGCCATCCAGAGCTTTACGACCATCGAAAGCACTAGAACTGCCACCAGGGCAAGCGAGAACTCGACAGGTTCGGGGTGGATGACGCGCTCAACCGAGGACTTCACCAGTTCAACGCCAATCAGCAGTACGAGTGCCGCCACGACCAGACCCGAGAGATACTCGTAGCGACCGTGGCCGTAAGGATGCTCGGGGTCGGCCGGCTTGCTCGCCAGCTTAAAGCCCAGCACGCTCACGATATTCGAGCTGGCATCGGACAGGTTGTTCATGGCATCCGCCACAATCGAAACCGATCCCGACAGCACACCAATTGCGCCCTTCGCAGCACAAAGCGCAACATTAGCGAGAATACACACCATGCCCGTCAACGTGCCCACGTGCGCACGGTCGCCCTGCGCACGACGAACGATCCACTCGACCATCTTCATCAGCCCCCACGGTACTGCCTATATATATCTATTGCTCAAACGGATTGTAGTGTAGCCACTTTGTCCTCCAGATACAAAAAGGCCGCGACCCACACGAGCCACGGCCTTGGAGCATGGCAAAGGAATCCCCCTTTAGTCGCACGGGTTTATGCGCTTGCTTCAGCAGCGCTCGCCACTGTTTCGGACAAATCGGCTTCGCCTTCTGCCGCCTGCCCCTTCGTCGGCACCACGCCAAAGCAGTAGCTCAGCGCCGCAGACACCGCAAATGCCACACCGCCGGCAGCACAGCACCACAGCAGGTTCGAGATGCCGCCCGTGGCAAAGCCAATGACCATGAGGACATTCGTCATGCCGATGGTATAGGCCGTAACGTGGCCCACGGCCGCAACAAGGCCTCCGACGGCGCCGCCAATGGCCATGCACGTCAGGCACCTGCCATATTTAAAGCCGCAACCGTACAGCGCCGGCTCGCTTACGCCACCAAGCACGCCCGAGATCGAATAGCCCAGCATGAGCGCCTTCTCGTCCTTATCCGCAACGCGAAGCGACGCGCCAAAGGGCATGCCCCAAACGGCGAACGTTGCCATCGTCGCGGCGATCAGGATGCACGAATCCGTTCCCACACTCATAAACTGCGCATAGGCGAGCGATAGGACGACGTTGCTGACGCCCGCGATCTTAAGGAACTCCCAGCCCGCGGCAAGCCCCATGAGCGTGAGCAGCGACACGATGCCACCGGAATTACCAAGCATAAACATAAGCTGTCCCAACAGCATGCCCAGATAGCTGCCCGCCGGCGCCGTAATGCACAGCGAAACCGGAACCATGACGAGCATGGTTGCAAACGGAACGAACGAAAACGCCACGGCCTTAGGGATAACGCGCTTAAAGAAACACTCCACTCGCCATAGCACGGGCACCGAGATGAGAACCGGAATAACAGTCGTCGTGTAATCGTTGACCGGCGCGGGAAACAGACCATACACGGAAGTCATCGATGCTCCCGTCGTCGAAGCGGCATCGACGAGCTTAAGCAGATCGGGCGCAATCAATACGCCGCCCAGCATCATGCCCAGCTGCTCCGAGCAACCGAGCTGGCGGGCGGCCGCCCAACCAAGATAAATGGGCAAAAAGTAGTAGCCGGCGTTATAGAGCCAACTGTAGAACAGGCGATAGATATCGGAATCGGCAGACCACAGGCCCAGCATGCCTTCGCCCATAATGACAGCTACGGTGCGGAACAACGCCGCGCAGACAATAAACGGCAGCGCCGACATCATGCTTTTGGACAGATAGTCCACCACGGCCATGGCGTTTGATGAAACCGACGTTGTAAACGAGGTGTTAGAAACTTGTAGCATGGAACGCCTTTCCCAATGTGACATGCGAGCTTTCCCTTTGTCACATCGTGCGGTACTGACCGATTGCGCGGTACTTTTCGTAGCGGAGGTTTGTGAGGGTCGCGTCGTCGAGCTGCCCAAGCGTATCGAAGGCATCAAATGCCGAGGACATGACGGCACCGGCGATCTCCTCATGCGACAGGCCCCTATCGTCAACAATGCCGTCGATGATGCCGAGCGCCAACAGATCGGGGGCCGTGAGCTTAAGCGCCTCGGCGGCCTCATTCGCGCGCTCGGTATCCTTCCACAGGATCGACGCACAGGCCTCGGGGCTCACGACTGAATAGGCCGAGCTCGAGAGCATCAGGATGCGGTCGGCCACGGACAGCGCCAGCGCGCCACCAGAGCCGCCCTCGCCTGTCACCACCGAGACAATCGGCGTCTTGAGGCCGCTCATCTCCATGAGATTCAGGGCAATCGCCTCGCCCTGGCCGCGCTCCTCGGCACCGATGCCGCAAAACGCGCCCGAAGTATCGACCAGACACAGAACCGGTCGACCAAACTTTTCGGCCTGGCGCATCAGGCGACGCGCCTTGCGGTAGCCCTCGGGATGCGCCATGCCAAAGTTGCGGCGCATACGCTCTTTGGTCGTGGTGCCGCGCTCGATGGCGATGACCGTCACGGGTCGTCCGTCCTTCCAGCCGATGCCGCCCACCACGGCAGCATCGTCGCCAAAGTAACGGTCGCCGTGCAGCTCCACAAATCCATCCAGGCCCAGCGAGATCATCTCGCCTGCCGTGGTACGGTTCGCCGAGCGGGTCTGCTTGACAATCTCGAGCGCGGTTTTTGGTGCCGCCGAGCGCTTAAACAAGTGTCCCAGCTTTTTGCCGCGGTGACCCGTATGCACGATCTCATGCGGAGCCCCCAGGCCGGGCGCGTGCCCTTCGTGCAGCGCCAGCAGCTCGCCTACCGTGAGCGCAATCTCGCCACGCGGAACAACGGCATCGCAAAAGCCGTGCTCCAGCAAAAACTCGGAGCGCTGGAATCCCTTGGGCAGGCGCTTGTGCATGTTCTGCTCGATCACGCGCGGGCCGGCAAATGCCGTCAGGGCATCGGGCTCGGCCAGGATAATGTCGCCCTCCATGGCAAAGCTCGCGGTTACGCCGCCGGTCGTGGGGTCGGTGAGCACCGTGATATACAGGCCGCCCGCCTCGCTGTGGCGCCTAACCGCCGCAGAGATTTTGGCCATCTGCATGAGCGAGGTCACGCCCTCCTGCATGCGGGCGCCACCCGATACGGTAAAGCCGACAACTGGCAATCCCAGCTCGGTCGCACGCTCAAATGTGCGACAAATCTTCTCGCCCACCACGGAGCCCATCGAGCCCATCATAAAGTTGGCATCCATAAAGAAGAGCGCGGTATCGCAACCGCAGATTTTGCCCCTGCCGCACACAACGGCATCGCGCTCGCCCGAACGCTCGCTCACGCTCTTGAGCTTGTCAGCATAACCGGGAAACGAGAGGAAATCCTCCGACGCCAGATTGGCATCCCATTCCCCAAACGTGCCCTCGTCGACCGTCATGCGCATGCGCGCGCGACCGCTCACGCGAAAGTGTTTGCCGCAACGAGGGCAGACCTCGAGGTTGTCGTGCAGGCGCGCCTCATCGATCACGCGGCGGCACTCCGGGCACTTGATAAACACGTGGCGCGCGGGAAACTCGGCGCACGACTCGGTCATCGGCCCCTCGAGGACGTTGACCGTCTTCGCTTTTCTATTCATCAGCATAGAGATGCCCCATCAGATCGGTGTGATACATGCCCGACAAGAACTCGTCGTTTGCCAGCACGTCGAGCTGAAGCTCGCTGTTTTCGCTCACGCCCTCAATCACGAGCTCGCCCAGGGCCGAGCGCATCTTGCGAATGGCGCCGTCACGCGTGGGCGCACACACGATGAGCTTGCCAAGCATGGAGTCGTAGTACGGCGGAACTTTTGCACCGGTAAACATGGCGGAATCCCAGCGCACGCGCGGACCACCCGGCACACGCAACGCGGTGACCGTTCCGCATGACGGCAGAAAGTCCGGCGTTTCGGCATTGATGCGGCACTCCATGGCGTGGTTGCGGACCGGCATGTCCTCCTGCTCAAAGGGCAGAGGCTGGCCGGCTGCCACGCGCAGCTGCCACTTGACCAAGTCGGTATCGGTCACAAACTCCGTAACCGGATGCTCCACCTGCAAGCGCGTGTTCATTTCCATAAAGTAGAAATTGCCGTCGTCCGAATACAGGAACTCGATGGTACCGGCTCCTTCGTAGCCGACGGCACGAGCCAGGTCACGCGCTGCCTTGTGCATGCGAGCACGAATGTCGTCGTGTCCGTCGAGACACGGCGCGGGGCTCTCCTCGATTAGCTTTTGGTTGCGCCGCTGCACCGAGCACTCGCGCTCGCCGAGCGAAAACACATGGCCCTGCTTATCGGCCATAATCTGCACCTCAACGTGATGCGCCGGCGCGACGAACTTCTCCATGTAACACTCGCCGTCGCCAAAAACGGCCTCGCCCTCGGCGCGTGCTTCAATAAAGGCCTTTGCCGCATCTTCCACGCGCTCGACCTTACGAATACCGCGACCGCCGCCGCCCGCACGCGCCTTAATAAGCACGGGGCAGCCAATGCGCTCGGCCTCGGCCGTTGCCTCCTCGGGACTTTTGAGCAAATCGCAGCCCGGCACGATGGGCACGCCCGCCGCGGCAGCCGTTCGACGTGCGGCGTCCTTGTCGCCCATGCTGTCGATCACCTTGGCCGAAGGACCAACAAACGCCAGGCCATACTTGTCGCAGTCGCGCACGAAGCTCGCCTTCTCGGAGAAAAAGCCATAGCCGGGATGAATTGCCTTAGCTCCCGACTTCACGGCACAGGTGAGCACAGCATCGTCGTTGAGGTAGCTCTCGGCAAGACGCGGGCCGCCGATGCAATACGCCTCGTCGGCAAGCTGCACGTGCAGCGCGTCCGCATCGGCCGTGGAGTAGACGGCGACGGTCTTGATGCCCATATCGCGGCACGCGCGGATAACACGGACCGCGACTTCGCCGCGGTTGGCGATGAGCACTTTGTCGAACATGAAGCCTTCCTTAACTTTCGTGCATGAGTGCAAAAGACATATCGGCGCGGCAGCAAACCTCACCGTTGACGCTCGCAGTACCCGTCGCAAAGCGGAACGGCCCGCGCGCACGCGTGATGGAGCACACCAGATCAACCGTGTCGCCCGGGCGCACCGGACGCTTAAAGCGCACCTTGTCCAGACTCGTGTAGAACGGCGTCGCGCCGCGCGCCTCCTCATCGCCCATCAGCAGCACGCAACAGTTTTGGGCGAGCATCTCGCACTGAATCACGCCGGGGACCACCGGGTTTCCCGGAAAATGCCCCTGCAAAAAGTACTCGTCGCCCGTGATCGTGATCTTGCCGTGGGCCTCGTCGCCCACCAGCTCGGCCTCGTCGAGCAAAAGCATCGGTTCGCGATGCGGCAACAGTTCCTTAAGCTCTTCTTTGTTCATGGATATCACCTATCCGATCCTCATGAGGCAGCTGCCAAACTCCACGAGGTCGCCGTCGGCCACGCAGATCTCGAGCACCTCGCCGTCTGCCTCTGCCGTTACCTCGTTGAGAACCTTCATGGCCTCGATGATGCAGAGCGTCTCGCCGGCCTTGACCTTAGAGCCCACGTGCACAAACGGCTCGTCGCCCGGCGCCGGGGCAGCATAGAAAACGCCGACCATGGGAGCGGTCACCTCGGTGCCCTTGGGCTCTGGTGCGGCGGCAGGTGTCTGCGCGGCGGGCTCCGGTGCGGCAGGCGCGACTGTGGGAGCTGCAACTGGAGCGGCCATAGCGCTCGGCATGGGCATGGGCACGGCAACCGGCTGTGCGGCGCTCGCGCGCTCGAGTTCGACCGCGGTGCCATCGGGCTCCTCAACGCGCACGCGCGTGAGGCCGCGGTCCTCCATCACATCGGCTATCTCGGCAAGTCTTTTGGAATCCATGCTCTAGCTCCTCGTATATCTACGCAGCGCGATGGCGGCGTTGTGCCCGCCAAAGCCTAGGTTGGTCGAAAGCGCCCAGGTAAGGTCGGCGCGAACTGCGCGATTGGGCGTGTAGTCAAGATCGCAGGCGGGATCGGGCGTGCGGTAGTTAATGGTCGGCGGCACCACGCCCTGCTCGAGCGCCATGGCGCAGGCCATGACCTCGATGGCGCCCGTGGCACCGATCATGTGGCCGGTCATCGACTTAGTCGACGAGACGTGCGCGGCGCGCGCCGCGTCCTCGCCGAGCGCACGCTTAATGCCCGCCGTCTCGGACGAATCGTTGAGCTTGGTCGATGTGCCGTGGGCATTGATGTAGAGACCCTCGGAAGGCTTGACGTCGCCCTCGGTCACCGCCAGCGATATCGCGCGGGCAATGCCGGCAGCCTCGGGATCAGGACTCGTGATGTGATAGGCATCATCGGTGTTGCCGTAGCCCACGACCTCGGCATAAATGTGCGCACCGCGCGCCTGCGCATGTTCCATGCTCTCGAGCACGAGCACGCAGGCGCCCTCGCCCATCACAAAGCCGTCGCGGTCTGCATCGAACGGACGGCAGGCCGTCGCGGGATCGGGGTTGGTGGTCAATGCGCGGCAGGACGTAAAGCCCGCAACGGCATCGGGGATAATGGCCGCCTCGGCGCCGCCCGCGAGGATCGCGTCGGCATAGCCGTGCTTGATGGCGCGGAACGCCTCGCCCACCGCATGGGCCGAGGTTGCGCACGCGGTCACCACGGGCAGGGTCGGGCCCTTTGCCTTGTGGCGGATTGCGATATTGCCCGATGCCATGTTGGGGATCATCATCGCGATCATATAGGGCGATGCGCGGCGGGGCCCACGTTCGGCAATCGTATGGACGTTGTCGACGAGCGTCGTCATGCCGCCCACGCCCGAGCCCACGTAGACGCCCAGGCGCTCGCGATCGATGGCACCTTCGACATCAAAGCCCGCATCGTGCATGGCTTCGTCCGAAGCCGCCATCGCAAACTGAACGCAGGGGTCCAGATGCTTGGCGTCACGCTTGCCAAAGTACTCGTTGCCGTCAAAGCCCTTGACCTCGGCCGCCACCTTGACGGCAAATGCATCGGTATCGAAGTGCGTAATCGGGCCGATGCCGCACGTGCCAGCGCACATTGCCGCCCAGGTGGCAAGCGCGGTGTTGCCGAGCGGCGATTCGGCACCTATGCCGGTGATTGCAACTCTCTGTTCCATCATGGTCTCCTCATCCAAGCCGTTCTTCGGCCCTGATTTCTACATCGCCATTCCGCCGTCAACGCGTACAACCTCGCCCGTAATGTAGGAAGCCGCATCGCTCGCCAAAAAGCGCACCACGCCGGCCACTTCCTCGGGGCGCGCCATGCGCTTAAGGGGAATCTGCTCCTCGGTTGCCGCACGAACCTTTTCCGAAAGCTTTGCCGTCATATCTGTCTCGACAAACCCGGGGGCGACCGCGTTCACTCGTACACCGCGGGGCGCAAGCTCGCGCGCCACCGCCTTGGTCAGGCCGATCACGCCCGCCTTGGAGGCAGCGTAGTTGGCCTGCCCGGCATTGCCCATCAGGCCCACAACCGAGCTCATGTTGACGACGCAGCCGCCGCGCTGGCGCATAAAGGTCTTGGTGAGCGCGCGCGTCGTGTTAAACGTTCCTTTAAGGTTGACATCGAGCACGCGATCGAAGGCGTCATCGCCCATGCGCATGAGCAGGCCATCGCGGGTGATGCCAGCGTTGTTGACGAGCGCCCAAATGGAGTCAAAGTCGTTGAGGACCGCTTCCACGCACGCGTTGACGGCAGCGGGGTCGGCCACGTCGCATTGATATGAGCGCGCCGTGGCGCCAGCCGCCTCGCAGGCGTCGCACGTCTCGCGCGCCGCATCGACGCTGCCGGCATAGACGACGGCGATATCGTAGCCATCCTCCGCCAGACCGATAGCGCAGGCGCGGCCGATACCCCGCGAGCCGCCCGTGACCAGTGCCACGCGACGTGAGTCGTTGCGCTCGAGCGCGCCATTGTTCAAGTTGCCCATGTCATTCCTTTCGGGTTACAGCCCTGTGGACTATGCGAGCTCGTCGGCAATAGCTGCGACCTGCTCGGCCGTCTCGCACGAATACACGCGAACGTCGCTCAGCGTACGCTTGACCAGGCCGGACAGCGTTTTGCCGGGGCCGACCTCAATAAATGTGTCGATGCCTTGATCCTGCAGAGCATGCAGCGTATCGACCCAGCGTACGGCATGGCTCACCTGATTGGCCAAGACATCCGATGCCGTCTGGGGATCCGCCGGATAGGGCGCCGCTGTCATATTTGCCAAAACAGGAATGAGCAACGGGGACGGCGCGTGACCGGCCTCAATATATGCGGCAAGGCCACAGGTCGCCTCGGCCATATAGGGGCTATGAAATGCACCCGACACCGCGACCTTCATGGCGCGGCCGCCAGCCTCTTTTACTAGGACGTCGAGCTCCTGCAGCGCCTCGGGCGCTCCGGCCACAACCGTCTGCTGTGGGCTGTTGTAGTTGACTGGCCAGCAGTCCTCGCCGGCCTGTTTTGCCAGGCCCTCGACTTGCGCCGCATCGAGCTTGATGACGGCGCGCATGCCGCCCGGATGGCGCTCGGCAGCCGCGGCCATCAGCGCCGCGCGCTCGCACACGAGCTCAAAGCCCGCTCGCGTATCGAACGCCCCCGCAAAGGTGAGCGCGGCGACCTCGCCCAGCGAGAATCCCGCACAGGCGGCAGGTACCACGCCGCGCTCACGCAGGGCGGCAGCCGCTGCCAGGTCGTGCACGAACACGCAAGGCTGCGTGTTCTCGGTCTGCGAGAGCTCCTCCTTGGAGGCGCTCCGGCACTGCTCGCTCGTCCCCGGGCGCACCTCATCGGCAATGGCGAACACCTCGGCAGCCGCCGGCGATGTCTCGATCAAGTCGACGCCCATCGCGGGGTGCTGGGCACCCTGGCCGGCAAACAAAAACGCTACGCCACCCATGCGCACGCACCCTTCAGGACGTGCTCGGCGCCATCGACCAGGTCGTCAACGATTTCGCGTGCGCTCTGGCGCTCGTTGACCATGCCGGCAATCTGTCCACACAAAAACGAACCCTCTTCGTAGTTGCCGTCCTTGGCGGCCTTACGCAGCGCACCGGTTCCCATAGCACCGAGCTCCTCGGCACTCGCGCCGGAACCCTCGCTCTTGGCATAGGCGTTGGTGAAGGGGCTCTTGAGGGCGCGCACTGGATGTCCCGTCGAGCGACCGGTCGCACGCGTCGAAGTGTCGTTGGCCTTCAGGACCATCTCTTTGTACTTCTCCGAGACGGTGCACTCGTCTGCGACCAGAAAGCGCGTACCCACTTGCACGCCTTCGGCGCCCAGCATAAAGGCGGCCGCCACGCCGCGGCCGTCGGCAATACCGCCGGCGGCCACAACGGGAATGTCGACCGCATCGACGACCTGCGGCACCAGTGCCATCGTCGAGGTCTCGCCAATATGGCCGCCCGATTCGGTACCCTCGGCAACAACCGCCGTGGCCCCGCGACGCGCCACGAGACGCGCCAGCGCCACCGAGGCAACGACCGGGATGACCTTGATGCCCGCCTCGTTCCACGCCTTCATGTACTTGGCGGGATTGCCGGCGCCCGTCACGACGACCGGCACTCGCTCGTCAATCACGACCTGCGCGACCTCGTCGGCAAACGGGCTCATGAGCATGACGTTGACGCCAAAGGGCTTATCCGTCTTGGCGCGCAGCTCATGAATCTGGTCGCGAAGCCAGTTGGCGTCGGCGTTCATGGCCGCGATGATGCCTAAGCCACCCGCCTCGGACACTGCGGACGCCAGCGAGGCATCGGCAATCCAGGCCATACCGCCCTGGAACACGGGCTTTTCGATGCCGAGCAGATCGCAGAGAGGAGTCTTGAGCATCTCTACTTCTCCAATGCCGCCTCGACCGTATCGGCGAACTCGCCGACCGTCTTGGGGTTCTCCTCGGTATCGAGCTGGATGCCAAACTCGTCCTCGACGGCGACGAGGATCTCGACGGTGCCCAGGCTGTCGAGACCAATCTCCTCGAGCGTGGACTCGGGCTTCATCTCGACATCGTCAAGACCGGCGGTCTCGCGGATAACGTCGCAAACGCGCTCGAAGGTCTTCTGATCTGCCATGGTAGTTCTCCTTTGTTTGTGCCCTAGGGGCGTTTTTTCCTATGTGCAACTACTTCCAACGAAGCAGATAGCCACCTATATCCAGGCCGGCGCCAAATCCAACGAGGGCGATGGTGTCGCCCGCATTCAGTGCGTCGGTGCGTGCCAGACGGTCAAGCGCAAAGGGAATGCAGGCGCTCGAAATGTTGCCGATCTCGCGCAGCGTTCGAACCACGCGCTCATCTGGCACGCCGAGGCGCTTGACCGCCTGACTCAGGATTCGTTCGTTAGCCTGATGGAATACAAAATGGTCGATGTCTTCGACCGAAATGCCCGCATCGCCCGCAAGCTTATGGACCGTGTCGCAGATGGCGTTGACGCCGAACTTGAACACGCGGCGGCCATTCATGGACAGCACGCTCTTGCTATCTGCGGAAGCCTTAAACGGCGAGGTGCCGACCAGACCGGGAACGTGTAACGTCTCGACGTCGGGCGCCGTCGAAAGCTCAACGGCAAGGGGGCTGTCTCCCCCAGCCCCAATCACTGCGGCGCCTGCCCCATCGCCAAAGAGCACGCAGGTGGCGCGGTCGGTCCAGTCGAGCGCGCGCGTCATCTGCTCAGCAGCAACGATAAGCACGCGCTCGGCACGACCGCGCTCGATATAGCCCTCGGCGACATCGAGCGCAAACACGAAGCCGGCACAGGCCGCCGAGACATCGAAGGCAGGGCACGCCGCTCCTAGTCGCTCAGCAACGGCACACGCCTCAGCGGGAACAAGGTGGTCACCCGTCGTCGTCGAGCAGACGATCAGATCCAGCTGGCTCGCGTCGATTCCGGACACCTGGAGTGCCCTCTCGCTCGCCGCTACGGCAAGGTCGTCAAGTGACTCGGTGGTACAGACGTGGCGGCTCTTGATACCTGTGCGGGTAAAAATCCACTCATCCGAGGTATCGAGGAACTCAGACAGCTCGTCATTGGAAACACTGCGCTCAGGAAGCGCCGAGCCTGTTCCAAGAATCGTGAAACCCATCACTAGCCTCCTTTGAGTTGTTGACGTGTTTACATCGACCAAGAGAGGATAGCGCATTTTAGTCGTTGTTGACGTGTTAACATTAAATTGTCCAAATGCGACAAAGGCTTCACATTGTGTCTATCTCTCGACACCATTACGCGATTGCCTTATTAACTTAGGAGGTAGCAACCGTTATGGATGCCAAATTAACGATAGTCGACGTAACCGGATCGACCAACGATGACCTGCTCGAAGCAGGAAAACAGGGAGCGCCGCACGGCACAGGACTTGCCGCCCGGGCTCAAACAGCAGGACGCGGCCGGCGCGGGCACAAGTGGGACTCAACCGTCGGCAACTTATTGCTTTCGATTGTCCTGCGCCCATGCGTTAATCCTGCAAAGTTCTCTGGTCTTGCCGCCGTCAGCGGCCTAGCGGTGCTTGAAGCACTCGAAAAGCAGGGTCTTGCAAACGAGATTCGCCTTAAATGGCCCAACGACCTTGTCGCGCGAGGACGCAAGCTCGGCGGCATTCTGGTCGAGGCCGCACGCGATAACGAAGGCAAGCCCTTCGCCGTCTGCGGCATTGGCGTCAACGTAAACTACACGCCCCAAGAGGTACCCGATGGCGGTCTGGCGGCAATTGGCCTCTCGGACCTTAACGAGAGCGTTCCCACCGTCAACATGCTCCTCGATGAGGTCTATCACGCAGTTATAGACGCTGTAGATGCGTGGGCAGAGCGTCTTAACGCCATGGAAGAAGACGGCGGACCGCTCGCGCCCGTCCACGGCGAATATGTCACTCACCTCAATTGGATTGGGGAGCACGTTATCGCCCGTTCCCCTGCCGGCGACGAGCTGGCACGCGGCATCTTTAAAACCGTCGATGGCTTTGGTCGCGCGTGTATCGAAACGGAAGGCGGTTTGCGATCCTTCCATTTTGAGGAGGCATCGCTGCGTCCCGCGAGCGAATAGGGCGCCACAGCCAGCCGCTCGGCAGCCTTATCCGGCGGTCCAATCCCATCATGCTAAACAAAAGGGCCCCGCTACCGTAACGGCAGCGGGGCCCTTTAAGCTATGAGCGATATCGCTTAGAGCTTGATGTCGATGTCGACGCCAGCGGGGAGGTCGAGACGCATGAGCGAATCAACGGTGCCCGAGGTGGGATCGAGGATGTCGATGAGGCGCTTGTGAGTGCGCATCTCGAACTGCTCACGGGAGTCCTTGTTCACGTGCGGCGAGCGGATAACCGTGTACAGGTTGCGCTCGGTGGGCAGGGGGACAGGACCGGAAACGCGAGCGCCGGTCTTCTGAGCGGTCTCGACGATGAGCTTCGCGGACTGATCGACGACCTCGTGATCATAGCCCTTGAGGCGAATGCGGATCTTCTGGGTAGCCAACTTAAACCTCCAAAGAGTGCGAGAGATGTTCTCGCGGATTACGTAACAGGGAGCTCGAACTTAGGCGTTCTTGCTCATGACCTCGTCCACGATGGACTTGGGCGCGGGCTCATAAGAGTCGAACTGCATCGTGTAGGATGCACGGCCCTGGGTCTGGGAGCGAAGGTCGGTAGCGTAACCGAACATCTCGCCCAGCGGCACCTTGGCACGGATGAGCTTGCTGTTCTTGCGATCCTCCATGCCCTCGATCTTGCCGCGGCGACCGGAGAGGTTGCCCATAACGTCGCCCATGTACTGCTCGGGGGTCTCGACCTCGACAGCCATGATCGGCTCGAGCAGCTGCGGATCGGACTTCTTGAGGGCGTCCTTGATAGCCATGGAACCGGCGATCTTGAAGGCGGCCTCAGAGGAGTCGACCTCGTGGTAAGAACCGTCGAACAGGGTGACCTTAACGTCGAGGACCGGGAAGCCGGCGATAACACCGGTGTTCAGGGCCTCCTGGATGCCCTTGTCGATGGACGGGATGTACTCCTTAGGCACGACGCCGCCGACGATAGCGTTGACGAACTCGTAGCCGAAGCCCTCCTCCATCTTCTCGAGTTTGATGACGGCGTGACCGTACTGACCGCGACCGCCGGACTGACGGACGAACTTGCCCTCAGCCTTCTCGACGTCGTGACCAGCGGTCTCGCGGTAGGCAACCTGGGGCTTACCAACGTTAGCGTCAACCTTGAACTCGCGGAGCAGACGGTCGACGATGATCTCGAGGTGCAGCTCGCCCATGCCGGCGATGATGGTCTGGCCGGTCTCGTGGTTGGTGGACACCTGGAAGGTCGGGTCCTCCTCGGCGAGCTTGGTCAGAGCCAGGGACATCTTGTCCTGCTCGGCCTTGGTCTTGGGCTCGATGGCAACGTCGATAACGGGCTTAGCGAACTCGATCTTCTCGAGGACGATCTCCTTGCCCTCGGCGCACAGGGTGTCACCGGTGGTGGAGTTCTTGAAGCCGACGCAAGCGACGATGTCGCCGGCGGCAGCGTCGTCACGGTCGATACGCTCGGCGGCGTTCATCTCGAGGATGCGGCCGAGGCGCTCGCGCTGACCGTTGGAAGCGTTGACCACGTAGGAGCCGGACTCGGCGCGGCCGGAGTAAACGCGGACGTAGGTGAGCTTACCGACGAACGGGTCGGTCATGATCTTGAAGACCAGGCCGGAGAAAGGCTCGTCGAAGGAAGGATGACGCTGGATCTCCTCGCCGGTATCCGGATCGGTACCGGTGACGGCCTCAACGTCGAGCGGGCTGGGCAGGTAGTCGACGACAGCGTCGAGCAGCTCCTGAACGCCCTTGTTCTTGTAGGCGGAGCCCACGAAGACGAGGTTGAGCCCGTTGGCCAGAACGCCCTTACGCAGGGCAGCCTTGAGCTCCTCGACGGTGAAGTCCTCCTCCATGAGGATCTTCTCCATGAGCTCGTCGTCAAAGCTGGCAGCAGCGTCGAGGAGCTCCTCGCGCTTGGTGGCAGCGATGTCAGCAAACTCAGCCGGGATCTCGTCCATCGGCTCGGGGTAGGTCATGCCCTTGTCGTCGGCCTTGAAGTCCCAAGCAGTCATGGTGACGAGGTCGATGACGCCCCAGAAGTTGTCCTCGGCGCCCATCGGGACCTGAGCGGCCACGGCGTTGGCGTCGAGACGATCCTTCATGGTCTCGATAGCGTTGAAGAAGTCTGCGCCCACGCGGTCATACTTGTTGATGAAGGCGATGCGGGGGACGTTGAAGGTAGAAGCCTGACGCCAAACGGTCTCAGACTGGGGCTGAACGCCGGCAACGGCGTCGAAGACGGCGACAGCGCCATCGAGGACGCGCAGGCAGCGCTCGACCTCGGCGGTGAAGTCAACGTGGCCCGGGGTGTCGATGATCTGGATGCGGTAGTCGGTACCGTCCTTCTTCCAGAAGCACGTGGTAGCAGCGGAGGTAATGGTTACGCCGCGCTCCTGCTCCTGAACCATCCAGTCCATGGTGGCAGCGCCCTCATGGACCTCACCGATCTTGTGGGTCTTACCGGTGTAGTAAAGAATACGCTCGGTCGTGGTGGTCTTACCGGCATCGATGTGGGCCATGATGCCGATGTTACGGGTATCGGAAAGCTTGTACTTAGGCTTAGCCATGTTAGTTCCTTACCTTAAACTTACCAACGATAGTGAGAGAACGCGCGGTTGGCCTCGGCCATCTTGAAGACGTCCTCACGCTTCTTGACGGAAGCGCCCAGGCCGTTGGAAGCGTCGAGGATCTCGTTGGCGAGACGCTCGGCCATGGTCTTCTCCTTGCGAGCGCGGGAGAAGTTGACGATCCAGCGGATACCCAGAGCGGTGGAACGACGGGAGTTGACCTCCATCGGGACCTGATAGGTAGCGCCACCGACACGCTTGGGCTTAACCTCGAGCGTGGGCTTGACGTTGTCCATAGCCTTCTTGAAGGTAGCGAGAGCGTCGCCACCCTCGGACTTCTCGGCAACGATCTCGAAAGCGGTGTAAACGATGCGCTCAGCGGTGGCCTTCTTGCCGTCAAGAAGGACCTTGTTGATGAGCTGAGTCACCAGGCGGTTGTTGTAAACGGCGTCAGGCTGAACCTCACGACGATTAGCTGCTGCACGACGCGGCATGTGAAATCTCCTTAAGTGTCTACCGTGCGGCGCTTAGGCGGCACACGGCGAAAGTATCAAAACGTTATCTGGCTTATTTAGCCTTAGGGCGCTTAGCACCGTACTTGGAACGGGCCTGCATACGGTTCTGGACCGGAGCAGCGTCGTAGGCGCCACGGATGACGTGATAACGGACACCAGGGAGGTCACGGACACGACCGCCGCGGACGAGCACGATAGAGTGCTCCTGCAGGTTGTGGCCCTCACCCGGGATGTAAGCAGTAACTTCGATGCCGTTGACGAGGCGAACACGGGCAACCTTACGAAGAGCCGAGTTCGGCTTCTTGGGGCTCGTGGTGAAGACGCGGGTGCACACGCCGCGCTTCTGGGAGTTGTGCTGCAGAGCAGCGTTCTTGGACTTCTTGGGCACGGAACGACGGCCCTGGCGAACCAGCTGGTTAATAGTAGGCAAAGCGTACTCCTTCTCGAATGATTCCAGCTTTCTGTAAAGTGCAACGGCTTGAATCGAGGGGTCAGCATCCCCCTACGAAACACGCAGTTCGATAGGATACGTGGCGTTAGCTGTGCCGTCAACAGACCACGCCGCCGGGCGTATCCTAAAATACCCACATTTCCGCAAAGCCTACACAAAAGGAATCCCCTTCTGTGCGCGTGGGCGGATTCCCGGTCCGGGCGGCACAGGGGTTAAGTTTGCTGCTCTACAGTCCTGGCTCGCACGGAGGCCACATTAAGTG
>CAUEUQ010000043.1:0-17198 GCA_959021215.1 uncultured Collinsella sp.
CATGCGAACCTCCAGTCCGGACCGCCCCGCGGTCCAACTTTCTGTCCGCACCCCCGTTTTGCGGCTTTAGCTGCATAAACAGTCCCTATTTCACCGCAACTTAGGTGGGGTTAGCGGGTGGGGTGCCAGACGTGGAGGGCGCCGGCGAGGATGTCGACCTCGATGCGCGAGGCGACAACGGGCTCGCCGTCGGCCTGAATGGGGTAGTCGGGCTCCTCAAAGGTAAGCTCGGCATGGCGACAGCGGCGCATGCGAACCGGTGGCAGCTTGGTATGGTGGCCATCTTTGGCCGAAAGGAACATGGGAAGCGCGACCGCGCGCGGAACGGGGCCGCAGGCGTAGCAGACGTCGAGTATGCCGTCGCACGGGTCGGCGTTGGGACAGATGCGATAGCCCGAACCATAGGTGGGTCCCAGCTGGATGGCCATGATAATCGCCCGCACGCGCTCGGCGGGCGCGCCATCAAAGCTGATGGTCATGGGGTAGTTGCGATAGCGCAGGCCAAACTGCTCAAGTCCCGAAAGGGTGTAGAGCGGAGCGCCCGTCAAGCCGGTCTTTTTGCGCAGCTCGGTGGTGCCAAGGCCGATGGCGGCATCGATGCCGACCGAAAGCGTCTGGTCGTAGTACTCAACGGTAGCCTCGCCGCTACCGCTTGCGGGGTTCCATGAGCGAATCCGCCCGATGTCCTGACGTTGAAGCTCACAGGTGAGCAGCGCGCCATAATCCTTGCCGGAGAAATCTTCGATACCGAGCGTTTGGGCAAAATCGTTGCCGGAGCCTACGGGCAGGATGGCAAGAGCGGGGCGGACCGCCTCATCCTGCGTCATGAGTCCGTTGACGACCTCGTGGATCACGCCGTCGCCGCCGAGGGCGATAACGGTGTGATAGCCCTCGGCCTGTGCGGCCAGCTCCTTGGCGTGTCCCATGCGCTCGGTCAGCACCAGGTCAAACTGGGATGTGCGTGCAGTCATGTCCAAAAAGCGTTGCAGGCGCTCGGCAACCTCGTGCGCGGCGCCCGACTGGGCGGCTGGGTTGGCGATGATGAGCGTGCGACCAAAATCAGTTGCGTGCATGGGGCGACTCCCGGCGTGTGACATGACAGTGCGGTCGCGCTCAGGTCGAATTGCCCCCGATTGTGGCTGCACGGCGATTATTACATCTACTCTATCAGGTCGTTGTGGCGCTCGATAGCATCCGCTACCGTACCGCCCTCATCCACAATAAGCGAACGGCGCTTGGGCGAGATGATGCGCTGGGCGGGGTACACGCCGCGGTGTCCGGCGGCTAGGTAGCTGATAAAGGCCACGATGACAAAGAACCCGGCTGCCGTGCCGTGGAACAGGTCGATGGCCATCATACAGGTGGTGATGGGCACGTTAAGGCCGGCGCAGAACACGCCGAGCATGCCCAGCGCTGCCAGAAAGCTGGGATCGATTCCGACGAGGCAACCGATCCAGCCGCCGAGCGCCGCACCGATACCAAACAGGGGCGTGACCTCGCCGCCTTGGAAGCCGGCGCCCAGGGTGAGCGCTGTGACGACCAACTTGATGGCTGCGTCCGCCAGGGTGGTGTTGCCGGCAAATCCGGCGCCGGAAAGCCACGTGGAAAGGCCGGCGTAGTCCCAGGCGTCGAGGAGGGCATAGGCGGCCAAAACCACGAGTGCGCCTATGAGTGCGCGAGTAAGATAATTGGTGATAAAGCGACCGTACAGGCTCTTGACGGTTCGAACCGACCAGGCAAAGAGGCGTGCCGTCAGACCGAAGATAATGGCGCTGATAACAACGATGACAACCGTCCGTGGTGTCATGTTGGGAACGTTGGCGATGACATTCGCTTCGTACTCGGTACCCAGGGCGAGTGATGTAAAGTAGCCGGTAAACGAGGCGACCAGGCAGTAGATGCCCGCGGTGTAGTCGATCTTGCCGATAAAGCACATCTCCATGCCAAAGAAAGCCCCGGCAAGGGGCGAGCCGAATACGGCGCCAAAGGCCGACGAGATGCCGGCGAGCATGAGGTCGTGGTGGTCATGCTTTTTGAGGTGGGCGAGGCTCGAGATGTTGCTGGCGATGGTGCCGCCAATCTGCACCGCAGCTCCCTCGCGACCGGCCGATCCGCCCGTTAGGTGCGTGAGCGTGGAGCAGACGAAGGTGAGGACGGCCATGCGCATATGGATGAGGCGTGTGCCCAGAGCGGAGTCGATGACCAGGTTGTTACCGCGTTTGGCGGCAAGACCGTGGTTTTTGTACACCCATGCGGTGGCAACGCCCACAACGGGAAGCAGCGCGTAAATCCACGCATGCTGCTCGCGATAGTCGGTCGCGATATTCAACGAGGCCAAAAACGCCCAAGCGGCAACGCCCATGGCGAGCGAGACGATGACGACGAGTACGAGCAACTTGGCGCTCGCGAGTAGGTTGCGGGCGTTGCGGCGCGTGTCGGCAGCCAAGAGATGCTCGGAGCGGGTAAGTTGATGCCTGCCTGCCGTGATGACGTCGTTCAGGGAGAAAAAGCCGCCGTCGTCGAGCGGCTGGGGATGGTCTTGCGCCTCGTTTGCGCTTTCGGGTTTGTCGTTATGAGCCATACGTTCCTCTTTTAGGTTGCAACGCAAGCATTATAAAACGCGGTAAACGCGACGAGCCGGTGGGTTGGTTTCCATTCTGTTTCGCGGCCTGCAACCGACAGGTGTATTTGCGGGTACAGGCCGAGTCGCGGTCGTGCGTCGGGGGATTATACTGAGACAAGCATAAAGAATCGGCGTCCCTGTTGTACGCCGTGGCATTAAGAGGTGCATATGGCAGAGAAACTCATTCCGCTGGATGACGCACAGTCGATTGTCCTGTCGCACGTTGCTCCGACCGATCTCGTCGAGATTCCCGTGTGGCAGGCCACCGGTCTTCCCTTGGCCGAGGACGCGGTGGCCGATATCGACATCTCGCCGTTTGCCAACAGCGCTATGGACGGATATGCTGTGCGCTCGGCGGACTTGGCGCAGACATCTGGCGAGGCGCCGGTGACGCTCGACGTTATCGGGCACGAGGCGGCAGGCCATGTCTTTGAGGGCGTGGTCGGCGCGGGCGAGACAGTCCGCATCATGACGGGCGCGCCGGTACCCGAAGGTGCCGATGCCGTGGTGAAGTACGAGATCGTCGATGTGGTCGACGGTGACGGCAACGAGGGCTCGCACGTTCGCTTTTCGGCGCCTGCCAAGGTAGGGGAGAACGTTCGCTCTGCCGCCGAGGAGGCCCATGCCGGTGACGTCGTGATGCACGCCGGCGAGGTCGTGGCTCCGGCGGGCGCGGGTTTGCTGGCAAGCGCCGGATATGCGAGCGTGAAGGTGCATGCCGCCCCGCGCGTGGGCATTATCTCGCTAGGGACGGAATTGGTCGCACCGAGTAACGTGCCGGCGCGCGGGCAGATTCGCGACTCCAATTCGTCGGCGTTGATGGCCGAAGCGCTCGATGCAGGAGCCGAGCCCGTGTTCTACGGCATTGCGCCCGATGATGAGCAGGCGATTGCCGAGCTGGTGCATTGTGCCGTGCAGGAGTGCGATTTTGTCATTACGAGCGGCGGTGCCTCGGCGGGCGACTACGACTATGTGACGGCGCTGGTCCAGAGCGAGGGCGAGGTGCTGTTCGACCGCATCTCGATGCGTCCGGGCAAGGCCATCACGTTTGGCCTGCTTGGAGGCAAGCCGTATTTGGGGCTTTCGGGCAATCCCGCGGCGGCGTATGTGGGCTTTGAGATGCTCGCGCGCCCGGCGATTCGCAAGATGCGTGGCTTTGCCGAGGGTGCGCGTCCCGTGCAGCAGGCGACGCTCACGCATAGCGTAAAAAAGCGACAGCATCGCCGCTTCTTCGATCGCGCCACGGTTTTGCGCGACCCCGAGTCCGGTGAGTTGTTGGTGACCGAGGCCAAGACGCAGAACTCGGCGTTGCTCGGCACGATGCAGCGTGCGAACTGCCTGTTGCGTATTGACGAAGGACCGCGCGAGCTTAAGGCCGGCGACGTCGTGGATGTTGTTCGCGTCGACCTGCCCGAGGACACGGTGCTATAGGAGGAATGCTATGGAGTTGAAGATTTCGATCGTGACGTGCTCGGATACGCGCGATCTTGCCCAGGACGAGGCGGGTGCTGCGCTCGAGGAGCTCATCGTGGCACAGGGCTGGACGGTCGCCTCGCATGTGGTCGTGCGTGACGACGTCAGCGAGATCGGTGATGCCATTGCGGAAGCCGCCGATGAGTGCCACGCCAATGTCGTGCTCACCTGCGGCGGCACGGGTCTTTCGATGCGCGACGTGACACCTGAGGCGACGCGTGCCGTCTGTGACCGCGATGTGCCGGGTATTGCCGAGGCAATCCGTGCGTACTCGATGACCAAGACGCGCCGCGCTATGCTCTCGCGCGCTATTTGCATGCAACGAGGTCATACACTTGTCGTAAACTTTCCCGGTTCTACGAAGGCCGCCCGCGAAAGCTGGGAGGCCGTGAGTGACCAGCTGGAGCATGCGGCTCAGATGACAGCGGGCGGCGGACATACCAACTAAGCGGTTTACCTGCGGCGGGGCGACCTGAACGGTTGCTCCGCCTTTGTTTTCCGTCGAAGCGACGCCGAGGTTCACGGCAACTCGAAACTATATTCTCTGGCGAGAATAATTTCTCACTATTATTATTCGCGCAGAAGTATAATCTAATTACAGAATAAAGCCTGCGGTGGGGTACCCGGGCAAAACGTCCGAAAGGGTTGAATATGTTCGATATGGTTTCTCGCCGCGGTTTTGTCTCGCTTTCTGCTGCCGCTGCCGCCGGCTTTGGCCTTGCTGGCTGCTCGGGCAACAAGACGTCCGAGCCCGCTGGTTCCGATGCCGGCTCCGCCAAGTCTTCCTCTAAGAAGAAGGCTGTTGAGCTTCAGGTTTTCGCTGCCAACTCGCTGGAGAAGGCCCTGCCCGAGGTTCAGGAACTCTACACCGACCAGACCGGCACCACCTTTGCCGACACGCAGTTTAAGGCCTCCGGCGACCTCGTTGAGCAGATGAAGGCCGGCGCTGCCGTCGACGTGCTCATCACCGCTTCCAAGGGCACCATGGATGACGCCGAGACCGCTGAGCTCGTCGATGCCGATACCCGCGAGGATATGTTTGTCAACGACCTCGTGATCATTCGCGCCGAGGGCTCCGACACCAAGGTCGAGGCCATCGCCGACGTCGCGAACCTGGACGGCAAGATTGCCATCGGCGACGCCAAGACCGTCCCCGCCGGCAAGTACGCCAACCAGGCGCTGGCTTCCGTGGGCCTCTATACCGGTACCGAGGGCGACGACGGCGAGTACGCGCCCGAGCTCGCCGACAAGGTGGCCCTGGCCGACAAGGTCGGCACCGCTGCGTCTTACGTCTCTACAGGCGACTGCGTGGCCGGTTTTGTCTACAGCTCCGATGTCTTCCGCTACGACGGCATCGAGGAAGCCTTCGTGTGCCCCGAGGATTCGCACAAACCCATCGTGTACCCGGGTGCCGTTGCCGAGAGCTCCGAGCACGCCGACGAGGCCAAGGCGTTCATCGACTTCTGTTTGACCAACAAGAAGGCTCAGAAGATTTGGGCTAAGTACGGCTTTGAGCTTTCCGAGTAGTGCGGCTTGGCGCGATAATTCCATCGTTTTGTGTTTCACTCCGTCCTTGTATTCGCTTGGAGCTTTTCGTGCTTAATAGATTCCGCATGCTTGTCGCCTGTGCTTTGACCTTCGCGCTTTGCTGGGTGCCGGGATTTGCGTTTGCTGGGGACGCTGAGGACGGGGCCCAGGTTGCTGCGACCGCCCATGGGCTTTCCTATGGGATCGAGGGTTTTGAGCGGTTGGCCAAGGGGACCGCTCGTGCCATGGAGGGCCAGCCTGAGGGCTATCGGTTTCCCGTTGACGAGGACGTGGACCTTGTAGTGGCACCTGCTGCCGATCGCGTTGTGGTGTGGATGTCGCCCAAGGCGGTCGAGAAGTATGGGTTGGATCCGCAGGATAACGAGTGCGTATCGGGTCTCAAGGCCCTCGTCTGTAAGCTCGACAGCGCAAACTGCATGGGAGGTGCGCAGCTAGGGGACGTGAATCTTCCTTGGTATGTCACGGCGGAAACAACGTTTGATGCCGGTGGGTATACCTATGGCTTTGACGAGCGCGGTGCGGATGGGGACCGCTATGTGGTGATTGCATCAGCCTCGGGTGATGCCAAGGGCGGCGCGCGTTGGCTTGATAGCGCTCAAATGGTAGAGGCGTCGTCTGTCATGTTGCGGGATGAGCAAGGGCCCTTGACCTCTCTGGTCTCCTTTTTGGGCGACATCGACTATCGCCCGTTTTGGGTGTCCATTAAAACGAGCGGCCTTGCCCTGGTGATCTCGTTTGCGCTGGGCCTGTTCGCCGCGTGGAAGACCATGGGTACCTCGAGTCGCATCAAGGGCCTGCTCGATTCGGTCTTTACGATTCCTATGGTGCTGCCGCCTACGGTGTGCGGCTTTTTGCTGCTTATTCTGTTTGGCCGTTCGACCGGGGTGGGCCAGTGGCTCATCGCGCACGGCATCTCGATCGTCTTTACCTGGCCCGCGGCGGTCATTTCGGCCGTCGTTGTGTCGTTTCCGCTGGTCTACCGCACGGCACTCGGAGCCTTCGAGAGCCTCGACACGCAGATGCTCGATGCGGCACGCACGCTGGGCTGGTCCGAGCGTCGCATCTTCACCAAGCTCATGATGCCGCTTGGCTGGCCCTCGATTGCCGCCGGCACGGTGCTCGCCTTCGCGCGTGCCATGGGCGAGTTTGGCTGCACGCTGTTCTTTGCGGGCAACTACGCCGGCATTACGCAGACCATCCCCATCGCCATCTACTTTGAGTGGATGGGCGGCAACACCTCGGTGGCCCTCTTTTGGGTCGCCGTTGTGATTGTGTTTAGTTTCCTGGTCATCCTGTTCATCAACATGTACACCGCGCATTCGCAAAAGTATCGCGAGCGGGGCCTTTCGCGTGCGAAGCACAAGCAGGCCAAAGAGCTCGCCGGACAGGGCGATTCGCTCGACCCGGTGGGCGGCGACGCCCTGCGTATCGATCGCGAGGCGCTGGCCGAGCTCATGCGCGAGGATGCCGCTTCGCAGGGAGGTCGATAGGCCATGTCGCTCGTTCTGGATATTAAAAAGCGCTATCCCGGGTTTATGCTCGACATGCAGCTTGAGGCCGGCGAGGAGCGTGTGGCGCTGCTCGGTGCCTCGGGTTGCGGCAAGAGCTGCACCTTGCGCTGCATTGCCGGTGTGGAGACGCCCGACGAGGGCAAGATCGTCGTCAACGGCGTGACCTTTTTTGACTCGGCGGCGGGCATCAACCTGTCGCCCCAGGAGCGCAAATGCGCCCTGCTGTTCCAAAACTATCAGCTGTTTCCCAACATGGCGGTGGCCGATAACGTATGTGCCGGCGTAAAGGACGCGGGCGACGCCGCGGCGCGTAAAAAACTTGCCGAGCGCTACCTGGGCATCTTTGGCCTAGCCGATTTTGCCGACCGCTATCCCGCGCGCCTCTCGGGCGGTCAGCAGCAACGTGTGGCGCTTGCCCGTATGGTGGCGGCTCACCCGGGCATCTTTATGTTCGACGAGCCCATGAGCGCACTCGATTCCTATCTTAAGAGCGCCCTCGAACAGAACATGCTCGACCTGTTCGATGTATGCAACCGCACCGTGCTCTATGTGAGCCACGACATCGACGAAGCGTGCCGCCTGTGCCAGCGCATCTGCGTGATGCACGACGGGCATGTTGAGGAGATCGGCTCCGTCGAGGACGTGGTCCGCCGTCCGCAGACGCTGGCGGCGCTGCGCCTGACGGGCTGCAAGAACACAAGCCGGGCGCGCAAGATCGGCGACGAAGAAGTTGAGGCGCTCGATTGGGGCATGACCTTTAACGTGGGTCGCGAGGTTCCCGATAATGTGGCGTACCTGGGCATTCGCGCGAGCTACTTCCATGTGGACAACCGTGCCGAGCGGGGTCGCAACAGCTACGACCTGCACGTGGCGCGCGTGAGCGATTCGCGTTTTGAGCGCCTGGTGCTGTTGGATGCGCCGCGGGCCGATGCGCCAACGCGTCTGCAGTGGAAGGTCAACAAGGTGGGCGTGCCTGTCGACGAGCTGCCGCAAGCAGGCGAGACGCTGCGCATGCACTTCGATGCGAGTAGAATCCACTTGGTTTGTCGGTAGCGCCGGGTAATGCCGTCGGGGATATAAGTCTCGGCGGCTTTGTCTTGCCGTTCGCCTAATGGGGAATGACAAACTCTTATCAACACAGATAATTATTTATTAAACGGCGGCACACGACGCTGTCGTACGAATGTCAACGGTGTTCGCATGGTCGACGACCGTTGATATAGTTGACCTTAACTTGTAAAGGAGGACGCGCACATGCCGCAGACGACATACATTCGCCGCGTTGCCGCGCGCGCCCTGTATATGGCTCGGAGTCGCATATGAGCAGGTATGTTCACGGCTCCGGGAGAGACGACGCACAACTAAATAATCGACCGCAAAGCAGGTTCCCCAAAATTCCGGGTTTAGGCACGGCTGGGTTTTCGCCGCCCACCGTGCAGCAATACCGTAGTTATCCGTATTTGGTTCGAGAGGGGAACCGTCATGGCTGAAGAATTCGATTTCCATCCGATGTGGGAGAGCCTCGGCATGAATCTTGCCGATCACGACATGCTGCTGGGCGCTGTGGGCCAGATGTACGGCGATATGTTCCTGACGCAGAACAATCGCCCCAAGTCCACGTCCTACCTGGATTTTGTCGCCACCAACATCCACAGCGGCCGTATTAAGGAGATGCTCGACAAGAAGGAGGCCGGCGAGGCCACCAAGATCGTCGGTTCGTTCTGTGTGTACGTGCCCGAGGAGATCGTGCTTGCCTGCGATGGCATCCCCGTTGGCCTGTGCTCGGGTGCCGATTGGGCAACCGACAAGGTCGAGGAGCATCTGCCGCGCAACACCTGCCCGCTCATCAAGAGCTTTGCCGGCTTTAAGCTGGGCGAGGTCTGCCCCTACATTGAGTCGAGCGACCTGGTGGTGGGCGAGAACACCTGCGATGGCAAGAAGAAGGCCTACGAGTTCTTTGCCACGCAAAAGAACATGTACGTCATGGATATCCCCAACGTGCACGACGAGTCGACGCTCGTGACCTGGAAGGCCGAGGTTAAAAAGCTTGCCGCCAAGATCGAGGAAGAGTGCGGCGTCAAGATTACGCCCGAGCGCCTGAAGGCTGCCATCCACGCCGTCAACGAGAAGCGTCGCGCCCTGCAGCGCCTCGCTGCCACGCGCGCTGCCGATCCGGCGCCCATCAGCGGTCTCGACAGCCTGCTGACCGTTCAGGCCGCCTTTATGGACGACACGCCGCGTCTGACCGGAGCCATCAACGAGATGGCCGCCGAGTGCGAGCAGCGCGTTGAGGCCGGCGAGGGCGTGGCGCCCAAGGGGACCAAGCGCATCCTGTACACCGGCACGCCCATGGCCGTGCCCAACTGGAAGCTGTTCAACCTCATCGAGAAGGCCGGCGGCGTTGTGGTAGGCGAGGAGTCCTGCACGGGCTCGCGCTACTACAAGGACCTGGTCGACGAGTCCGGTGAGACGGTCGACGAGATGCTCGACGCCATCGCCGAGCGCTACTTTAAGATTAACTGCGCCGTCTTTACGCCCAACGATCAGCGTATGAAGGACATTGTCCAGATGGCCAAGGACTTGCATGCCGACGGCATCGTCGACGTGGCCCTGCAGTTCTGCACGCTCTACGAGATGGAGTCGTTTGCCGTGGAGAAGGCTGCCGAGGAGGCCGGCATTCCGTTTATGCACATCACGACCGACTACGCCGGCGAGGATGCAGGCCAACTGCAAACCAGGATTGAGGCTTTCTTGGAAACCATTTAGGGGTATCCGTCCCGGCGGCTTCCCCAGGCACCCGATCTTGCCGTTCAAACCATCGTTTGCGTACCAAAGTACGCGGCGCTTCTCTTTCACGGCAACCTCGGGCACCTGGGAAAGCCGTTTCCTTGGTTGGTCAAAAGGTTTGTTAAGAAGTTATATGTCGGAAAATATGGAGCAGCCGTTGCCATCCACGTTTGAGGAGTTCAACGAGCAGCGCAAGGCGGCGTTTATTCGTGTCAAGGATTACAAGCAGGCGGGCAATCGCCTGGTCGGTTTTCTGTGCAGCTACACGCCGCTCGAGATTATCGATGCCGCGGGGGCTGCGAGCGTGGCGCTGTGCGGTACGTCCGATGAGGTGATTCCCGAGGCCGAGAAGGTGCTGCCGGCAAATCTGTGTCCGCTCATCAAGTCGACGTATGGTTTTGCCTATTCGCAAAAGTGCCCGTTTACGTACTTTAGCGACATGATCATCGGTGAGACCACCTGCGACGGTAAGAAGAAGATGTACGAGCTACTCAACGAGCTCAAGCGCACGCACATTCTGCATCTTCCGCAGGGTCGCGATCGCGCCTACGAGCGTGAAGGCTGGTACGAGGAGTGCTGCCTGCTCAAGGAGGAGCTCGAGAACTTCTACGGCATCACGATTACCGACGATGACCTGCGCGCTGCCGTCCGTCGTCGCAACCGCTTGCGTGCGGCCCAGCTCGAGATGTTTGCGCTGCAGGCCAACCAGCCGGCGGCCATGAGCGGCGTCGACCTGATGAGCACCATGTTTGCCGTCACGTTCAGCTTTGATATCGAGGCCTATGCGCAGCAGCTGGAGCAAAAGATTGTCAAGCTGCGCGAGGCCTACGACGCGGGCGAGCGCCCGGTCGCGGCGGATGCCAAGCGCATTCTGATCACCGGCTGCCCAGTGGGTGGCGTAATCAACAAGATCGGTCGCACCATCGAGTCCAACGGCGGTGTGGTCGTGTGCATGGACGACTGCTCGGGTGAGCGCACGGCGGCCATGATGATCGACCCGGAGGCTCCCGATATCCTGCGCGCCATCGCCGACCGTTACCTGGACATCAACTGCTCGGTCATGACGCCCAACGACGGTCGTATGGAAAACACGCTGGCCATGTGCGAGAAGTACCACGTCGATGGCGTGGTAGAGAGCGTGCTACAGGCCTGCCACACCTTTAACGTGGAGAGTGCGCGCATGCAGGAGGCCGTCGAGGGTGCGGGTATTCCGTACATGAAGATCGAGACCGACTACAGCAACGGCGACATGGGCCAGATCGAGACCCGTATCGCCGCCTTCATCGAAACCCTCTAGCTTCCTCAGGCACCGGATCTTGCTCCTCAAACCGTCTCTTGCGTACCCAAAGTACGCTGCGCTCCTCTTTCGGGGCAATCTCCGGCACCTAAGAAACCTAGAGCTAAGGCGCCTGAACGCGCCGCTACCTTTGATGTTTAGATTGGAAGAGAGCCATGATAGGGATCGGGATCGATATCGGGTCTACGGCGGCTAAGGCTGCTGTGGTCGACGGGGAGGGTTCGGTGGCGTGGACGTGCGTGCAGCCAACCGGGTTCTCCTCGGTCGATGCTTCCGAGCGGCTGCGCGAGGCGCTGGCAGCGGCCGGCTATGACGTGGCTGCCGACGACGTGCGCGTGATCGCGACCGTCTACGGTCGTGTCGCCGTGCCCTATGCGCACAAGGTCGTGACCGAGATCACCTGCCACGGTACCGGTGCCGTGCGCCTGTTTGGCGACCACGGCACCGTGATCGACGTGGGCGGCCAGGACACCAAGGTCATTCAGCTTAAAAGTGGCCGCGTGGCCAAGTTCGCCATGAACGACAAGTGCGCCGCCGGCACGGGGCGCTTTTTGGAGATCATGGCCGACCGCCTAGGCATTTCCCAGCAGCAGATGGCCGACCTGGCGCGTTCCGGCGAGCCCACCAAGATCAGCAGCATGTGCACGGTGTTTGCCGAAAGCGAGGTCATCAGCCTGATTGGTCGCGGCGAGCCGCGCGAGAACATTGCACGTGGCGTGATCGACAGCGTGGTCTCGCGCGTGGCGACCATGGCCGGGCAGGCGGCGGGCGCCCCGTACTATCTGACCGGCGGTCTGTGTGAGAACGCCTTCGTGGTGGAGCGGTTGGGCGAGCTACTGGGGTCGCCGGTGACCACCTCGCCACAGGCTCGCTTTGCCGGTGCCATCGGCGCGGCGATTCGCGCACAGGCGCTCGATTAATGCATCGGCCGCAGGCTCGCATTCATGCGTATACTGGGAGAAAATGATTGACCGATGAGAGGAGGTATCGATGGCTGACGATCAGATTAAGCTCACGTCTATGACGGCCGCGAGCGGTTGAGCCGCTAAGTTGGCCCCCGGAGCCCTCGCCCAGGTCCTGGGCGATTTACCCAATGTGCATAACGACAACTTGCTCGTGGGGTTCGATACGTCCGACGATGCGAGCGTCTTTCGCGTTGGCGATAACTTGGGTCTCGTGCAGTCCATCGACTTCTTCCCGCCGATGGTCGACGACCCGTTTCTATTTGGCCAGATTGCCGCGGCCAACTCGCTGTCGGACATCTACGCCATGGGCGGGCGGCCGAGCCATGCCATGAACTTGCTGTGCATCCCGAGCTGTCTGGGCGTTGAGGTTGCCGGTCAGATTCTGGCGGGCGGCGCCGACAAGTGCGTCGAGGCGGGTTGCTCCATCGCGGGCGGTCACACCATCAACGACGACGAGCCCAAGTACGGCCTGTCCGTGAGCGGGTTTGTCGCGCTCGACCGCATGCTCGCCAACAGCGGCGCGCGCGTGGGCGATGCATTACTGCTGACCAAGGCAGTTGGCTCGGGCATCATCACCACGGCCATTAAGGGCGAGCTCATCGAGCAGGACGAGGCCGCAGCCATGTTTGACTCGATGCGCACCCTCAACGAGGCTCCGATTCGTCTGGCCGAGGGGCTTGAGCTTCACGGCTGCACCGACATTACGGGCTTTGGCCTGATCGGGCACGCGTGCGAGATGGCCGAGGGCTCGGGCGTGCAAGTTGAGCTTGCGTCGGGGGCGGTGCCACTCTTTGACCAGGTGCTCGACATGGCGCGTATGGGCATTATCCCCGCGGGCTCCTACCGCAACCAGGACTTCTTTGGCCCGCGCGTGGCTGCCGACGAGGACCTGAAGCCGGGCATGCTGGATGCGCTGTACGATCCGCAGACGTCTGGTGGCCTGCTTATCGCGGCACCTGCTGCCGATGTGGATGAGCTTGCGCGCCGTCTGCATGCCGAGGGTCGCATCGCCGCCGTCGTCGGTCGCGTGTGCGAGCCAGTGCCAGGCGGTCCTGCCGTTCGCGTTGTGCATTAAGGAAAACCGTTTATGCGACCGCCTACTGTTCTGGGCGGTCCCTTTTGAAAGGAAAAAATATGTCTACCAAAATTGAAGTCAATGCCATGGGCGATGCCTGCCCGCTGCCCGTCGTCAAGACGCTTAAGGCACTCAAACAGCTTGATGGCGTGGGTGCCGTGGTGACCTCGGTCGATAACGAGACCGCCGTCAAGAACATCTCCAAGATGGCGCAGGAGAAGGGCTGCACGGCCTCGGTCGAGAAGATCTCGGACGCCGAGTGGCACGTGACTGTCGCGACCGCCGGTGCCGTGGCCGTTGCGGACCCCGAGCAGGACGGCGCCGCTTTCTGCGACGCCAGCGCCGGCAAGGGCAAACTTGTCATTTCCGTCTATACCGATTGCATGGGCCGTGGCGACGACGAGCTGGGCCACAAGCTTATGAAGGCGTTTGTCTTTGCCGTGACGCAGCAGGAGGAGCTGCCCGCGACTATGCTGTTCTACAACGGCGGTGCCAAGCTCACCGTCGAGGGCTCGCCGGTGCTCGATGACCTGAAGGGCTTGGCGGAGCAGGGTGTCGAGATTCTCACCTGCGGTACCTGCCTCGACCACTATGGCATTAAAGACCAGCTTGCGGTGGGCGAGGTCACCAACATGTACGTAATCGTGGAGAAGATGGAACAGGCCGTGCGCGTCGTGCGCCCGTAGCGTATTGGTTGGAGTTGCCATGAGGGAGAAGCGCCCGGCGCTTGTCATCACGTTTCCCACCACGGCGGCCGCCATGGGTTGCGAGTCCCTGTGCATCGAGCGCGGTCTTCCCGGGCGAACGATTCCCGTGCCCGGGGAGGTCGCTGCCGGCTGCGGTCTGGCGTGGAAGGCGTTGCCTGTCGATGAGGAGCTGCTGCGCGGCGAACTCGCCGCGGCGGGCGTTCCCACCGAGGGCTATACCGTGATTGATATGTGGGAGGTCGTGCGATGATCTACCTGGATAACGCGGCGACGACCATGCACAAGCCGCAGACGGTCATCGATGCCGTGACGCAGGCGATGTGCTCGCTCGGCAATGCCGGGCGCGGTGCCACCTCGGGTGCGCTCGATGCGGCACGTACCATCCACGGCTGCCGCGCCAAGCTTGCGCGCTTGCTGGGCTGCCCGCGTGCTGACCATGTTTGTTTTACGCCCAACTCCACCGCGGCGCTCAACACCGTTATCAATGGCGTGGTGCGCCCCGGCGACCGCGTGGTCACGACGGTGCTTGAGCACAACTCGGTGCTACGTCCGCTCAACCGCTTGGCGGCAGAGCAGGGCGTGACCGTTGAGCATGCGGGCTGCGACGCGAACGGCGTGCTCGACTACGACGAGCTCGAGCGGTTGGTCACGCCGGGCACGCGTGCCGTGGTGGTGACGCACGCCTCCAATGTGACCGGCAACGTGGTCGACATTGCGCGCGTGGCTGCCATCGCGCATGCGGCCGGCGCGCTGGTGATCGTCGACGCCTCGCAGTCTGCCGGCGCGATGCATATCGATATGCAGGCCATGGGGCTCGACATTGTGTGCTTTACCGGCCATAAGGGGCTCATGGGACCTCAAGGCACCGGCGGCCTGGCCGTGGCGGAGGGCATTGACGTGGCTCCGTGGGCCATGGGCGGCACGGGCGTGCACAGCTTCGATGCGCTGCAGCCGCTTGAGTGGCCCACGCGCCTTGAGGCGGGTACGCTCAACGGTCACGGCATCGCGGGCCTTTCCGCAGGTCTCGACTTTATCGAGGCGCAAGGCGGGGTCGAGGCGATTGCGGCACACGAGCGAGCACTGGCGGATCGCTTCCTTGCCGGTGTGCGCGAGATTCCGGGGATTAAGCTCTATGGTGCCTTTGGCCAACCGACGCGCTCGGCGATCGTCTCGCTCAACGTGGGCGATATCGACTCTGCCGAGATCTCGGATGCACTCATGCAAGGGTGGGGGATTGCGACGCGCCCCGGCGCCCATTGCGCTCCGCTCATGCACCGCGCGCTGGGGACCGAGCGCCAGGGCGTCGTCCGCTTCTCGTTTGGGTATTTCAACACGGACGAGGAAGTCGACACTGCGATTGACGCTTTGCGCGATTTAGCCTGCTAGAGCGTATATACTTGCGGGACGGGTCTTTTGCCCGTCCCGTTTTTGTTTCGACCCGAAAGGTGTGCCTATGGCCTCATCCGCACCGCGCGGTCTGCGCTCCGACCATGTCGTTACCGTCGGCATCGCCCTGTTCTCGATGCTCTTTGGCGCCGGCAACCTCATCATTCCGCCGTTGCTGGCGCTCCAGGCCGGCACGGCCACACCGCTTGCCATGGTTGGCTTTTTGATTGCCGCCATCGGCCTGCCCGTCATGGGCTTTATCGCCGTGGCGCTTGCCGGCACGGCGCGTGAGCTTGCCGGCCGCGTGCATTCCAAGTTTGGCGAGTTCTTTGTCGCGGCAGTATATCTGGCCATCGGCCCGTGCCTTGCCATTCCGCGTACGAGCTCCACGGCGTTTGAGATGCTGGTACCGTTGCTGCCCGAGGGTGTTTCGCTCGGCACGGCACGTCTGGTTTTTGCCATCGGGTTCTTCGTAGTCGCGTTTGTGCTCACGCTGCGCCCCGGCGTCATCACGCGCGTGCTCGGCCGCATTACGGGCCCCGCGCTCATTGTGCTCATCGTGTTGGTCGTGGGTGCCGCCGTGGTCTCGCCACTGGGACCGGCTGCCGCGCCTCAGGCTCCCTACGATGCAGGCGCCGCCGTGCAGGGCTTTTTGACTGGCTATCAGACCATGGACCTGCTCGCGTCGCTCGCCTTCGGCATCATCATCGCCGAGACCATCCACGAGTTGGGCGTTACCGACGATAGGCGCGTGGCCTTCGAGATCTCGCGTTCGGGTGTGATCGCCGGCGTGCTCATGGCCATCATCTACTGCGGCCTGGCGCTTGCCGGAATGCAACTCGGCACGGTTATGCCCGATGCCACCAACGGCGCTGCCATCCTCGCTCGTTCGGCCTCCATGCATTTTGGGCTTGCTGGCACGGTCGTGGTCTTCGCGATCTTTTTCCTCGCCTGCATGAACGTGTGCATCGGTCTTATTAGCTGCTGCTCGCGCTATTTCTGTGAGACGTACGTAGTTGAAGGGGGAGCGGAGGCTTCCGAGGGGGCCATGCGCCGCCCCTTCGCGATCCTTGCCTTTGTGTTCGCGGCGTTTTCGTGCGTGCTCTCCAACGTGGGTCTCGACGTGATCCTTATGTTCTCGGTGCCCATGCTTAACGCCTTGTATCCCGTCGCCATCGTGCTGGTTCTCATGGGTTTGGTACACGGCTTTTGCGACGCTCATCCGCAGGTGTGGGTTTGGGTCGGCGGCGTTGTCGCGGTGCAGAGCGTGATTACCTCGGTTCGAGACGCGTTCTTTGCGGGTGCGTGGCTGCCGTTCGATGCGCTGCCGCTGGCGGACATTGGAGCCGCGTGGGCGCCGGTTGCCGTGGTGGCGTTTGTGATCGGTCTGCTCCACAGCAAGTTTGTCGCACATTCGAGGAGCTAGGGTTTCTGCGCTTGCACAGGCGGGGAGTCTCCCCTATAATTTCCTTCGCTTTGGGACACGCAAGGTTTAGACCTTAGCTGCTCAACACCTTCGGGACGTGGCGCAGTTTGGTAGCGCGCCTGCTTTGGGAGCAGGATGTCGCAGGTTCAAATCCTGTCGTCCCGACCATATCTTGCGGGCGTAGTTCAATGGTAGAACCCCAGCCTTCCAAGCTGATGACGCGGGTTCGATTCCCGTCGCCCGCTCCACAAGATAGCTTAACGGCTCTGATTCCCTTTGGGATCAGAGCCGTTTTCGTAAACGTGCCGGGGACCCCACATCCCCACCTAAGTTGCGGTGAAATACGGACTGTTTGGGGGTGCGGACGATTTCTTGGACCGCGCCTAGGCGTATCCAAGCT
>CAUEUQ010000044.1:0-17007 GCA_959021215.1 uncultured Collinsella sp.
TCAAGGTGGCGGGGAAGGGAATCGAACCCCTGACACGAGGATTTTCAGTCCTCTGCTCTACCAACTGAGCTACCCAGCCATTTGAGGTGTGCCTTGTTTCAAGGCTTGATTAGTATAACCAAGGACGCGTTCCGGTCAACCGAGAATTTTAAAAAAGTTTTTGAGCACAGCCTCGGTTCTATAAATCGGCACGTCAGAGGCATCAGCCGGCAGCAAGAAGTTTTTCACTCAGAGCCGCACGGGCAAACTCACTTGGCGTCATCCCCTCGGCAGCCGCCCGTCGACGAATGGCCTCCTTCATTCCCAGAGGAATCTTGACCGACAGCGTTGCCGTCCCCTCACCTGAGAGCGGGGGCCGTCCATGCACGATTCCACCAACGGTGTGTTCGCCATCCGGAAACTCTCCGCGCTCGTACGACTCGCACCACGCGTCAATCATTTCATCCGTTACAACCTGACCATTAGCGGCCGTATACGTCTTGCCCATCATCGACCCCTTTGCCGAGCTCGCTCGATCTCTTGCCAGAATTTCTTCTGAACCGGAGACAGGGCATGAATAATGAGCCATCCACGAATTAGTTCGACCGCAACAAGTTCCACACTTCGACCATCTGGAAGCCATCCAATGGCAAGCCATCTCGGCGGCTCGTCCTCCGACTCGCGGCGAATGCACTCAGTAACCGCGAACCAGGCACCAAGCACCTGCTTTTCCGTCAAGTGTTTTTTGGCGTTCGGATGGATCTCAACATCCATGCATCTTCTCCTCCATCTTACCCAATTTCGTATGACGAAAGTCCGCAGTCGCCAATTCTTAAGCCGGCACGCGTTGGAGAGCAGGGGTCGAAACAATGATTGAAGGACGCTCTAGTACGGCCCAGGTGCCGGGGCAGGAGCACATGCGCCAAGGACGAACGTTTTCGTAGCGCGCGAGGATATTGCCGTCGCGATCGATGAAGGCGATGTCGATGGGATAGGCCATAAAACACGTATGGACCGAAGAGCAGCGTGGAAACGCCATGACGAGCGGCAGGCCGTTGGCGGCAACCGGACGCCGTCCCAGCATGCCGCGCAGGCGCACGACAAACGACTCCGCCACCGCAAACTCGGCCGGCGTCCAACCCAGCCTGTTGAGTGCCCGCGCGTAGGCGATGTAGGACGAGACCGCGGTCACATGACCACCCCCGGACGCCATGGATCGACCGTCACCGCACGCTCGTGCGACAACGTTGTCGGCGCCCCCAGCGGAACGCCAGCGATGCTGAGAGAAGTCGGCCACGGCTCATAGTGCATGGTGCAGGTGTAGGTCCTAAACGTACCGGATAGGGAGAGCAGGCCACCATCCGATGCCTCCGCGCCTTGCTCGCTCGACACTTCGATCTGCAAGTCATAGCCTTCCATGGCATTCAGAATTTGAGTCTGAACCGTCGCCGAGGCATCGGCAGAGCTCTCGTCACCCTCCCCGCCCGGCGCCACAGCGTGCGCCAGCACGATGTCGGGCACCACGCGGTCGAAGCGCGCGACAGCGCTGGCAAAGATCATGACGTTGTACACGATGAGCGCCAGCACCAGTAAAACGGGCGTAACCACTGCCATCTCCACCGTCGCCTGGGCGCGCTCCTCGCGCAGACGTATGCGGATACTCATTACGACCCCCCGCCCAGAGCGCCAACCAGCGTGGCGACATCGACGGTGAGTGGGATGGAGCCGCCGCCGGGCAGAGGAATCTCCGCAAGCGTGAACACCGTACCGCTAATGGTGCGTTCGACTTGATATTCCAATGCCTCGCAAAGCGCCTTGGGATCGGTCACGCCCAACGGAATACCTCGCAGCTTGTCTTGCGCTTGAGAGAAACCAGCAATGTCAGACCCCGGACTCTTAATGACGTTGGCGGAATCGGTCAGCACTGGCTTTCGCAGGCGCAAGTCGCACGGCTCCAGACCCAACGCCGCCACGGACGCCGAAACGGTATCGCCGAGCCACGATGCGATGGAGCCCAACGCGCCGCTGCCCCCTCCTAGGCCTTTAATCATCTCGTCCATAAGTTCGTCGGCCGAACCTTGGATATCACCGTATCCTACGAGCAGCCGTCCCCAAACATCCATGACGCCGTCGAGCACGCCGGCAACGCCGCCCGAGCGTTCCTTCAATGTCGAGAAAAATCGCGAAAGCACGTTGTTTTGCGCCGTCGCCTCATCGGGCGCCAACACCGCGGCAGAGATAGCACCGCGATCGCCAAGCCTGACTGCCGTGTTAAACGAAGAGTTGAGCTCATCGGGGCTCGAGATGGCACCCGAAACCGCAAAGGCGACCACGCCGTTGCGACCGGGCGGAGCGATACGCGGGCGCTCGCCCGAAAGCTCCTTGATGGCCTGGTCAAACGTATTGCCCGCACGATCGGCCTCGTCTTCGGTCTGACGCTCGAGCTCGAGCTCTTTGTTGCGGCATTCGACGTAGTCTTCCAGGGCCTCTTTGAACTTATCGAAGTGATATTCGAAGCCGTTTTCGATAGAAGTCGAAGGCGCTGCAACGGCACCGAGCGACGAAACGCCAAAATGGCATCTGTTGCATCTGTCCTGCCCGTCATAATCAGCAACCGAGGCTAACCCGCCTGGCGACCCCTTCTTATAGTTGGGGCAACTCGTTCCGTAATGCAGATACGTCTTGCCATCGATGGCACTGGTTGGCCACGCCGCATCGGTATAGAGTTCCGTCGCTCGCACCTCGTCAGCGTTGCGCGGCAACAGCGGGATATGGAAAGTGACTGCATCTCCGTCCTCGGTTACATATGCACGATTGACCTCTGTACTCGCATAGGTGTAAAACGCCTTGCGCGCCGCCGACTCCGCCTTCGTCTCGACGCTTGAGCCCTGAGGTGCCTCGTTTGCAAGGCGCAAGCGGTAATAGGCCTTCGCGCGATCGAGCGCCACTTGCGGCTCCCATGTGACACTCGAGGCATAGTGCGGATTCTCAATATCCGAAAGCTTCGCCAAGCTCTTCGCGCGTTCCCACATGCACGAACAGCTTCCGACTGCGCCTCTGTCCGATCCACCGCAGTCGGCAAGCCAGGCGCGTTCCTTGGCCTTTGACGTTTTCTCGGACGCTTTCTTCAGTTCCTTGGCAGCATAGTCAAGGTCTTTTGAGGTGCTCTCGATGGCATCGGTCGAGATCTCTGACCCTTTGAGCGCAGCGAAGTCCGACTCGGATGTCCTGGGCACGGCAAGTGCCGTACCGGTATAGGCCACACTATCGGTATCCTGCGCCGACACCGCCTGCGTGGCACGCGCGGCAATCAGATACGGCAGAGCCGTCTCGATTTTCTGTAAGCCTTCCGATGCGCTTTTGGCAAACTTGTTGCGCGTTTTAATAATCTCAATCCCGGTGTCGACCATATTGCCGGCAACTGGTTCGGCACCCGGGATGAGGATGGCGACCAGACCCGTCCCGATCGTGGCAAACCCCGCCAGCCCCAGACTCAAGATGCTCGCATCAACCACCGTGGCAGCCGTGTGATAGGACGACGCTACGTTGGCACCCGCCAGCGCGCCGCTATCGGCCGCCACCTGGGTATCCCCGGCACGCGACATGCTCCATATCGCCGCGGTCGACGAAAACAACAACGTGAGCACCACTAGGATGACCACGGCAGAAGAAAGCGTGGTGTAGGCACCGTCTTCGATAAACAGGTCGATACCGGCGCGGCCCATAAAGCCGCCTCGCTTGCGATGGCAGCTCGGACGGCGCGTCAAAACGCATCTAGACCAGAAACGCTTAATCCCATGCAGCAATCCACGAATCATAATCTCCCTCCAGCCATTCGGGACGCGATTGATACGAGACATCGACCTTGAGCTCAACGTAGCCGCCCTCGGCGGTACCACCCATAGCCCGCGCAAACGCACCGATCACAGGCAACGGCTTGACCTCGCCAGAAACGGACACGGCCGAGACGCCACCCGCACCGGCCCGGCCAAGCTCGATATCCCACGACAACGGCCCGCCGGCATGAAAGATCGAAACGTTGGGCACTGCGGCAAGCCGGCGGCAGGTGAACTCCTTAAGATCGTCATCCTCCGCCGTCGTCGTGGTCATGAGCCGCGCGGTCTCGGCGGCGGCAGACTCCATGACCGCGCGCGTATAGAGCAGGCACACTGGTTGCAGTGCGAGAAGGATGAGCGTCAGAAACGTCGGCAGCAAAAAAGCGGCCTCGACCGTAGACTGCGCCCGGTCCTCGCGCGCGATATCAATACAACGCGATGTCCTTAGCGCCCGCAGCGGCGTCGATAACCGACGTCGAGGCAACGCCATGAGATGCCGCCCGCTCAACCAGCGCCGCCAAGCGCCCATCGGTGCCAGCACGCCAAAGCCCCGCGATCGCCAGCACGATCGATAACAGCGCCACCGTAACGATGGCGTATTCCACAGTCGCTTGGGCAACCTCTTCACGCAGAACGCCATGCATTTCACGATCCCTCCTTTGAGCTTATTGTTTGCGGGACCAGACGCACGGCGCGCAGACGACACGAGGCATCGCCAGCATCCGCGGCAACCGTCACCATATCGACCCAGCCGCGCCCATCGCGCACGATGGCGCCCCATACGTTGCCCTTAATATCGAGATAGCCGCTCAGGGCGAGCTGGGCCGTTGGCACCTCGCGGTAGGCGCGTAACATATCCGCCGCTGCCTCGGTCATCGGTCGGTCCTCGGACCATGCAAGCCGGACCGCAATCGCGTTGTCCTCAGGCGAATCCGTCGCAGTGCCAGACCGCTTGTCGAGCATCCGCAGAAAGGTTTGCGCCGTGACAGCGACATCCGAATCGTCCGTATCTCGCATCTCATCTTTTTGAGACGCCACCGCCGAATCTGAGCCCGAATCGAAGGCGGCCCCAGGACGCTGCTGCCGCGCGGCGTTTAGCCCCCAAACCGCCACTGCCACCGCCACAACCACACAGGCAAACACCAGCAGTGCGCTGGCAGGCCGCCTACCCTCTACAGGCTGTTGATGCCCTCGCTGATAGCGTTCCATAGATCTTGGACCTTGCCTTTAAATGCAACGATGGCAATAATCGCGATCACCACAAGCACGCCCACCAAAATGGCGTACTCGGTGGTACCCTGCGCGCTCTCCTCCTGCAACAGCTCCTTGGCATGCTGGCGAGCGTGGATCGCCCGGCAAAAAGCCCAACCCTGGACCTTGCCAGCAACGTCAGTCATCGTGTTCATGTATTCCTCCCTACATCATCCCGCCTGCTCCCAACAGCGGGCCCAATATGGACAGAAGCAACGCCGGCAAGATGAGTGTGCCGGTGGGAATCAGCAGCTTGACGGGCGCACGCTCGATCTCGCGCTCGACCGCGGCGCGATGAGCCGCACGGATCTCGCGACTTTGAGCGGCCAGCGTCTCGGCAAGTGGGGCACCCAGAGCGAGCGCCTGCCCCACCGTGATGGCAAAGGTCTCGAGCGCTCGCACGTCCAGGTCGCGTGCGGCGGCCAACAACTCGTCCTCACGCGTGCCCACGCCCACCTGCCACGCCATGCAGGCCCGCTCAAGTCGAAGAGCCAGCACTGACCGGCGGTTGGCGCAGAAAATCTCAAGCGCCGCATCAAACGAAAGACCGGCCGAAAGACCCAAGCGCACAACATCGATCATCTCGGACACTTCGCCGAGCGATACTCGCGCCGGGCCGCCCGCTCCAACCGCGCCCTTCATTCGCGCGGCCAGAGCATCGACCACCGAGCGACCCGCGGCAGCGACCAGCACCGCCTCGCGCTTGCAGGCCTCTGCGATCTTGCGTGCATCCGCCCGATCCAAACCCGTTGCGACAAATACACTCAGAGCGCACAGGCAAGCCGCAACTGCAACCGGGGCGCTCATAGCTTCACCCGCATAATGCGCCGGATAACCACCAGGGCAACGGCGTTGAGGGCAAGACCCAGCACCACAGTGCCCGCGCCGGCAGGCGTCGCAAGACCGCGACGAAAATCTGCCGAAAGCAGCGCCAACACCGCGCACATGCCCGTCGGCATCGCCGCGACCATATGCGCAGACATGCGAGCCTGCGACGTCTTAACATCCAGGCGGCGCTTGAGCTCAATGCGCTCCCCCACCATGCTCGACGCCTCGGACAGTAAGTCGGCAAGCGGAGCACCGGTGCGCTGAGACACCTTAAGCGCCAAGGTCACAAGCGAAAGGCCAGGGGCGTCGATGCGCACGAGCAAGTCATCGAGCGCGTCGGTCGCCGAGATGCCGCAATCGATTGCCGCCGCCACCCGCAAAAACTCGGTATGCACCGGTTCTTGCGCATGAGCGCCCACAAAGCGCATGCCCTGGGCCAGTGAATGTCCCGAGGCAAGCGACATGGAAAGTGCGGTAAACGCCTCGGGCATGGCCTCTTCTGCATCGTGTTGCTCGCGCCGGCTCTCAAAGCCATCCCGAGCGGCGCCAACGGCAAACGGAGCAACAAGTCCCAAGGCAAACCCGAGGGGCGATAACGACACCATCGTTAGTAAAACGCAGCAGACACCGCTCGATAGCAGCAGAAACGCCAAACGCTCCGAAGCATCCTCGATCACGAGGCCAAGGCGACGCGCCGGAGCCAGCGATGCCCACGAACGGGCAATCTTTTTCAGCAGATCGTTTTCCACCAGCTCACGCGGCAGATTCTCTGCCACCGTCTCGAACGCCTGACGCGCCAGCTCCGCCGGCGGCACCTGCGGCACACGAGGTTCCGCCCCGCACGCCGTCGCGACAGAAAACCCTGCCAAACCCCCTACGACGAGGGGCACAGCGACCTCCATTCGTCCACCTCCTCTTGTGTGAGCGTCCCCGACCGCAGGCCTTCTGCGATAAACGGCGGCTCGCGGTCAAGCGTCCAGGTGCGCTCGGCGGCATCGAAAGTCACATAGCGCTCGAGCTCTACGCCGCCCGACGCGGCGCGACGCACCCCCGAATACGAGGAGACGAAGCGCCTGCCATCGGCGTGGCGCTCGGACATCACGATGCCGTCGAGCGCCATGGCAATCTGCTCCTCGATGAGCTCGCTCGGCAGATCGATGCCATAACGTGCAAGCAACGTCAGACGCACCACGGTCTCCTGTTCTGAACCCGCATGAAGCGTGGTGAGCGACCCGTCGTGGCCCGTGTTCATGGCCTGCAACATGTCGCAGCACTCGGCACCGCGCACCTCGCCCACCACGATGCGGTCGGGGCGCATGCGCAGGGCATTGGTCACCAGGTCGCGGATCGTCACCGCGCCCTCGCCCTCAATTGAAGCCTCGCGCGCCTCTAGGCGCACCACGTGCGGATGATGCGCAAACTTGAGCTCGGCAGAGTCCTCGATCGTCACGATGCGCTCGCCGGTGGAAATCTCACATGACAACGCGTTGAGCAGGGTGGTCTTACCAGATCCCGTGCCTCCCGCAACCGCCAGGTCCTGTCGCAGCGACACCGCACACGACAGCAGCTGCGCATACCAAAGCGGCAGCGATCCCAACCCCACGAGCTCGTCCAGCGAGCAGATACGGTCCGAGAACTTTCGGATGGTGAGAATCGGTCCGTCAATCGCCACAGGCGGAATCACCGCGTTGACGCGATAGCCCGTTTTGAGGCGGGCGTTGACGATGGGGCTGCGCTCGTCGATACGGCGGCCAAGTGGCGAGATGATGCGGTCGATAAGCACACGGATCTGCTCATCATCCTCAAACGCATGCTCGATGGGGTGCAAGACGCCGCCGCGTTCAAAGAAAGCCGAGCGGCAGCCGTTAATCATGATCTCGGTAACGGTGTCGTCCTCGATGAGCGGCTGCAACGGCCCCAAGCCCACCACGTCATCCAAAATCTCGTCGATGATGGTCTCGCGCTCGGGCGTCGCGAGATCGGTCGGCTCCTCAACATTGAGCGCCGCCTCCACCGCAGGACGCAATTCCGAGCGGGCAAGTGCCGGGTCGATATAGGCGCTGATACGCGCCACTTCGTCGTAACCCATGCGGTCCATCACGGCGCGCTTGGTGCGTCGTTTCACGGCGCGGCGACGCCCCGCATCTACAGGCGCTGCCGCCGCCGCAGCGCCGGCAGCCTTAATCCTCGTTTGCAGGCTCATCGCTGATCACCCTCGCGCGACCAGGGAAGGCGGATACGCGGGCGTTCGGCGCGCGTTGCACGGTCGGCGACCATATCGCTCCAAGGGCCGACGGCGCACCCCAGTTCCACGAGCATCTCGCGCGTGGCCTCGCGCACGCTAGTCGCAAAAGCGCTCGTCTGCCCCACTGCCTCGTCAGCGCGCCCAAACGCCATGAGCGCGGCGAGATCCTGCCCGCCATCGGCGATACGAATCTTGGAGCTTAACGCACAGGCAATCTCAAAGCGCATGGCGACGTCCTCGTCTGCCCCGCGCGCACCGAACCGGTTGAACACGGCGCTCATGCGCGTGCGCGGCACACCTACTCGACCTGCCAGTTCAATGACGCGCGATGCCGATGCCGCGGACGACACCGCCGCATCGCCAACGACCAGGCAACGGTCGCTCGCCGCCACCGCAGCCGCCACGGCGTCGCCCCAAAAGACCGAGGTATCGATAAAGACCACGTCGGATTCGCGACGCAGAACATCAAGCAGTAGCTCCACCGGACGTGCCATGAGCTCGGCTTGCTCGGGCGCCGCGACGGGACCCCAGAGCGTAACGCCCGGCGCCACGCGCATCGAAGCGGCTACGATATCCGGCTCGGTGAGCGTGCCCGCCGCCGACGGCTCGATAAGTGCCGCCATATCGCGCGGAGCATCGACGCCTAACAAGTCGTAAAGGTTTCCAAACATCAGGTCCAGGTCGAGCACGGCGGCACGCAAGCCCAACAGCGACGATGTGTGTGCCATGGTGGCAACGATCGTCGACTTGCCGCAACCGCCTGAACCAGAAATAGCGCAGATGACTGGAGCTCGATGCGGCGGAGCGGTAGCGTCCGCCGGCGGCATCGGAGGCGGCGGGGCGGGCGTCGGTGACAGCGTCCCCGTCTCCCCCGCCGCAACCACGTGCTGCGTCCAAGCCGGCATGGCTGCTTGTTCGGTCTGCGAGGCAGGCTCGTTCTGCGCAATCTGCTCATGCTGCATCAGCGACAACTCGCCGCACCCGGCAAGGCCCTCAACTTCGTCGAGTTCATCCGCCAGATTCACGCCGTGCACGTATCCCATATCTACTGCCGGGGAGTCGCCAGCATGCTGCGCCGGCCCTCCAGCGTCATCGTATACAAGGGGGTTCCGGGGGCGCCGACCATGCTCGGCTTCCGCTTTTCCATAATCATCAACACGCGGGCCTCTTGTAGCGCGAGGCGCCCCGGGTTCCCTATCAACAAAAGCATCGGGCTCAATCGTCATGCGCCGATCGGAATCAACCGCTCCCTCGCCCGCGCGCCCGTTGCCGCATATACTGTGTGCAGCGATGACCTCGGTCGCCCCCGCGCGAAACAGCCCCTCGATATCCGACGGATCGAGCGCTTCTATCAACACGACCACGCGACTCACGCGGCCTTCGGCCGTCAGGCGCGCAACAGTCTTGCGCACATCTTCGGTATCGAACAGAGACGCCGCGATGATGGCAGCCCCGCGGCGCGACGGAAACGCCCGCGCCATGGAAACCAGCCCGTCCAGGTCACCCACGCGAAGCACCTGTGCACCCGCATCACGGCCCTCGACTTCCCGCTGCAACAGCCCGTAATCGCCGCACGCGCAGCACGCAAGCCAGATCGCCTTCATCACTCGTCGCCTCCGCTCTTTTTGCCGCGCGCCGTGGCGGGAATCGTCAAGCTGACCGTTCCCTTGCCCGAGGCTCCCAGCAGTTCCTTGACGTCTTCGGGGTCAGCCGCCAGCGTCACCCATTCGATCTTGCCCTCGCGCGTAGCACCGGAATCCTCACTGGTATCGATCACGTACGCGCCGCACAGCCGATCGGTCACGCCGTCTTTTTGCACATACACATCCACGTAGCTGCCCACGCCCGTAGCACCGCCGACCGAGTGCTCGGCATCGACCGCCACCGAAACGGCGACCTTGCCCTTAGGCACCTCGAGCTTGCGGCTCTCGGCCTTGGTGTAGACATTGCAGATCACGGCGTTTTTGGGAATACGCGAAGTCGTCACGTCGCCGCGCACCTGGCGCAGCTCGGTCGCCGCGTCACGCGGCAACAGGCTCGTCAGCCATTCCTGGGTTATGACATTGGTCTCATCGAGGGTCTCGCCCACATCGATATCGCGCGCCGCGACGCATACCTCGACGCGATCGCCACCATACTTGGCCAAGGTCTCAGCCTGGACCTGTTCGGCTTGCGAGCGGATCGACGAGCCGTAAACCATGCAGAGCAGAGCAGCGAGCACGCCCGCGACCAGACTGATGGCGATGCGCTTGCTCTTGTTCACGGCCGCTCCTCTCATGGCAGTGCCGGGCGAATGCCCGTACCACCATTGTCTGGGCGGTCAGAGTGCAAAGCGGCGCAATCGCGATCTTGGTTTTCGATGTCAAACCAATCGCTGACCAAAAGCTGACCAGCCCGTCAAGCTCGTGGCAAGGTTTTGGTCAGCACGTCAGCAAACTGCATGTTTCGAGGCTTTTCCGCAGCAAAAAAGCCGTCTCCCGAACAGTTGGGAGACGGCTGTCATAGGAAAAATCAATTACAGATGGACATCGGGATCGAGCATTTGAGCGCTCACGCGCATGGATGACGCCAGGTTTTGGAACGTTTCCAAACGCAGGCTGTCGATCTGCCCGGCGTCCTCGGCCTCGCGAACGGCGCAGCCCGGCTCATGGGTATGTGTGCAATCGCCAAACCGGCACGCGCGCGATGCCTCGACAATCTCGGGGAAGGCGCGCGCCAGACCCCGCTCGTGACCCACGAGCGGTAGACTGCGCAGGCCCGGGGCATCGGCGATCACGCCGGCGTCGCCCGGCAGCGCCACCATCACGCGCGCGACGGTAGTGTGACGGCCCTGGTCGTCGCGTTCGCGCACACCGCCGGTCGCCAACGTATCGTGGCCCAGCAGTGCATTGAGCAGCGTCGACTTGCCGGCACCCGACTCGCCCAGGATCATGGCGCAGCTCCCGGCAGGCACGCAGGCACGGACCTCGTCCAGGCCGCGGCCCTCGGCAGAGGACGTCACGATCACGCGCACGTCCGGACCCACCAGGCGGCGCACGCGGTCCAGATCGCGCTCGAGCTCCTCGGCATCGCAGCGGTCAGCTTTGGTAAGCACCACCACCGGCTCGGCATCGCAGTCAAGCGCCAACACCAGCGAGCGCGCCACGCGGTCGAGCAGCACCTCACCGGCACCGAGCGCCTGCACGATTAGCACGCTATCCACGTTGGAGCAGAGCACCTGGCGCTCTCCACGGGCACGGCCGCGCCAACGCTCAAAGCTCGTACGGCGCGGCAGCACGCACTCAATCACGCCCATATCGTGCCCGGGAGCGCGGCGCACCGCCACACGGTCGCCCACGGCAGGCAGCAGGACCTCGTCCTCGCCGCGCGACTTGGCAAACCCCACTGCATGCTCGGCGCGGAAGGTATCGTCGGCAGTCGCCACCAGCGGAAACCCGCGATCCAGGCGAATAACGGCACCCAGCTGCATCTGCTCGGGCTCCTCGGCATGTGCGCAGAAATCATCAAAGGCAGTCTGCTGGGCTTCATCGACCGGCAGGTCATCAAACGCCGGAACATCCTGCAGCGCATCGAGCCCCGGTACGCTCGCCAACAACTCCTCGGCAGACACGGGCGCTTCGGTCGCGAGCTTCCGACGACGGTCACGCTTAGCCCGCGCCCCCGTCGTCTTTTTCTTCGCTTTAGCCTTCGCCTTGCCCACAAGCGCCTCCCAGCACCATAAATCACAACTGAGCAGGTATTTTAAATCAAAAAGAGCTGGCCGGGCAAAGCCCTAAATCAAAAAGAGCTGGCCGGGCAAAGCCCGACCAGCTCACAAACTTTCCCTCAGCCCTTTATCATCCGCGCGGGAGAAAAGCCAGCAAGGATACCGCAGGGCCCGCCCGCCGGGAGGGGTTTCCTAAGGGCACATCCTTTATTCAAAACGAGCGGCCGAGCAATTGCTCGGCCGCTCACCTTCTTTCCCTCAGCCCTTTTTCATCCGCGCGGGAGTAAAGCCAGCAAGGATACCGTAGGGCCCACCCCGGGAGTGTTTTCTTCTGAGCGATCCCGCAGCGCGAAGCGCGAGGACCAGCGAAGAAGAAAACACGCAGGGGCGGGCCCGGACAGGTTAACTTACTCCTTCTCGACCGCGCGCATGATCGCCTTGTAGATCTCCATCAGCGGGATGATCAGGAAGGCCAGGCCCAAAGCGGCAAGAACGCCCTTGAGCTCAAGCGTCACAGGGCCGAAGAACATCTCGGCAAGCGTCGGCTGCACGGTCACGATCACCGTCAGCACCAGTGCCAGCGCGGCGGAAGCCCACAGCCACTTGTTCTGCTTCTTCATGGTGAACAGCGACGCACGACGGCTGCGCATATTGAAGCAGTGGAAAATCTCGACCATGTTGAGCGTGATGAACGCCATCATCACGCCTTCCTCGTCGGCATTGCCGGCGATCATATCGGCGATGTGGATGTAGCCCATGTCAAAGTACACGCCCACAAAGAAGCTCGCCAGCACCAGCACGGTGATGATCAGGCCCTGGACCACGCAGTCCAGACCCATATGTCCGGCAAAGACGCCGTCCTTGGCGTTGCGCGGCTTGCGCTTCATGATGTCGCCCTCGGCATCCTCCATGCCCAGCGCGAGCGCGGGGAAGCAGTCGGTGACCAGGTTCACCCACAGCAGCTGCACCGGCTGAAAGATGGTAAAGCCGATGAGCGTGGCGATAAACACCGAGAACACCTCGGCAAGGTTGGCCGAAAGCAGGAACTGGATGACCTTGCGGATGTTGTCGTAGATGCGGCGCCCCTCTTCGCAGGCACCGATGATGGTGGCGAAGTTGTCGTCGGCAAGTACCATGTCGGCGACGTTCTTGGTGACGTCGGTACCGGTGATGCCCATGCCCACGCCGATGTCGGCGCGTTTGATGGACGGGGCGTCGTTGACGCCGTCGCCCGTCATGGCCACGATCTGGTCGCGTGACTTCCATGCCTCGACGATGCGGGTCTTGTGCTCAGGCTGGACGCGGGCGTACACGCCGTAATCCTCGATGTGTGCGTCGAGTTCCTCGTCGCTCATGCGATCGAGGTCGGCACCGGTGATAGCCTGGCTGCGATCGGCGACAATGCTCAGCTGCTTGGCGATGGCCACGGCGGTGTCGATGTGGTCGCCCGTAATCATGACAGTGCGGATGCCGGCGTTGTGGGCCTCGCGGATGGCGTCGGCGACCTCGGGGCGGACCGGGTCGATCATGCCGGACAGGCCGCAGAAGACCAGGTCGTGCTCGAGCGCAGCGGGGCTGCAGTCGCTCGGAACCTCGGTGTAGGTGCGGCTTGCCAGCGCCAGCACGCGCAGGGCCTCGTCGGCCATGGCCTTGTTGGCGGCCACGAGCTCGGCACGACGCTCCTCGGTCAGCGGAACGACCCTGTCGCCGTCGTAGATATGGGTGCACAGGCCGATCACCACGTCGGGCGCGCCCTTGGTGTACTGCTCGTACTCGCCGTCCAGGGTCTCGACGACCACGGACATCATCTTGCGGCCCGAGTCGAACGGGGCCTCACCCACACGCGGGTGCTCGGCAGTCAGGCCAGTGAGACCAGCCTTGCCGGCATCGTTGACGAGCGCGCACTCGGTCGGCTCACCCACGGCCTCGCCCAGCTCCTCGTCCCACTGGGCGTCGGAGCACAGAGCCATGCCGGCCAGGAACTTCTCCTTAGGCGCGGCGAGCTCGTGCTTGACGACGGTCATCTTGTTTTGGGTAAGGGTACCGGTCTTGTCGGAGCAGATGGTCTGCGTGCAGCCGAGAGTCTCGACGGCAGAGAGCTTGCGGATGATTGCCTGACGCTTGGCCATCTTGGTCACGCCAAGCGACAGCACGATGGTCACGACGGCGACCAGGCCCTCGGGGATGGCAGCGACGGCAAGCGAGACGGCGACCATAAAGGTATCGAGCAGGGCGGTCGGGTCGGTAAGAACGTTGCCCACGCCGTGGCGGATGATATCGACGCCAAAGATAACGACGCAGATGACGATAACCATGATGGTGAGGATGCGGCTGAGCTCGGCAAGCTTCACCTGCAGCGGCGTGAGCTCTTCCTTGGCCTCGGCCAGGGCGCCGGCGATCTTACCCATCTCGGTGTTCATGCCGGTGCCGACCACGACGGCGCGGCCGCGGCCGTATACCACGGTGGAACCCATGTAGCACATGTTCTTGCGGTCGCCGAGCGGCACGTCGTCGGTGCCGGCGGCGAGCTCAATCACGTTGGCATGCTTCTCGACGGGCACGGACTCGCCGGTAAGGGCGGCCTCCTCGATCTTCATCGTGGCGCTCTCGAGCACGCGGCAGTCGGCCGGGACGGAGTCGCCCGCCTCGAGCATGATCACGTCACCGGGCACGAGCTCGGCGCTCGGCAGGTGCACGAGCTTGCCGTCGCGCAGAACCTTGGACTGCGCGGCGCTCATCTCCTGCAATGCCTCGAGAGCTTCCTCGCTTTTAGCCTCCTGGACCACGCCCAGCACCGAGTTGACGATAACGACGAACATGATGATGGCGACATCGGCAAAGTCCGCCTCGCCCTTGACCATGCCCGTGAGTGCACTGATGACGGCGGCAACGATCAGCATGATGACCATGGGGTCGGCCATCTGCTCAAAGAAGCGCTTCCACAACGGCGTCTTCTCGGCTTCCTCAAGCTTGTTAGGGCCTGTCTTGGCGAGGCGCGACGACGCCTCGTCGCTGCTCAGGCCGAGGTTCTCATCGACACCTTGGTCGCTGAGTACCTCCGCCGCGGCGGACAGGTATTCCTTTTGCATATAGAGTCCCCTCCTGGGATTCGGGCCACTCAGCAGATTGATGCCCGATCATAATTCCCAGGAGAAGGGCAAGGGCTCATCAAGGCTGCCGTGCTGAGCGGCAGTTGATAGTGGAGCTATGGTACCCCAAAGCAGCGCGTCTAGCCAAAACATTCCAATTGGAAACACGGCTCGGGTGCAACGATGCAGACCGTATGATGTTCAATATTGATAAAACGTTTTTTCTTCGGCGCATCATCAAACTGAAATATCGCCCAGATAGCAGCGGTTAGAACGGTTGGTAAAGTTTTTGCATATACCGTTTTTTCGCAAAAAATGAACTTCTAATTCGGCATACGGTCGATTTTTTGGGGTATTCGGTCGCCATTTCGTTATAATCATCTCAGTTTTATTTCTTATGGTTTATCTATCAGCGCAAGACGATGTCAGATGGAGGTCTGAATGTACAAGCGCACCAAGATTGTATGCACCATGGGTCCCGCCTGCGATAGCGACGAGACCATCCGCGAGATGATCAAGGCGGGCATGAACGTCGCCCGTTTTAACTTCTCGCACGGATCCTACGACGAGCACCACGGTCGCATCGAGCGCGTCCGTCGTATTTCCAAGGAGCTCGGTCTGCCCGTCGGCATCCTGCTCGACACCAAGGGCCCCGAGGTCCGCACCGGCCTTCTGGTCGACGGCAAGAAGGTTGCCGTCAAGACCGGCGATAAGATCGTCGTCACCGCTCAGCCCACGTCCGAGGATTTCCACGGCACCTCTGAGCACATCTCCCTCGACTACCTGGCTCTGCCCTCCGAGGTCGAGAAGGGCTCCCTTATCCTGATCGATGATGGTCTGGTTGCCCTCGAGGTCGAGTCCGTCGACGGCCAGGACATGACCTGCGTCGTCAAGAACGACGGCCTGATTGGCGAGCGCAAGGGCGTCAACATGCCCAACGTCAACATCTCGCTGCCCGCCATCACCGAGCGCGATCGTCAGGACATCCTCTTTGGCCTGACCGAGAACATCGACTACATCGCCGCTTCCTTCATCCGTGACGGCGAGTCCGTCCGCGGCATCCGCGAGCTTTGCCGCGAGAACGGTGGCGAGCACGTGACGATCTTCCCGAAGATCGAGTGCGCCCTGGGCGTCGAGAACTTCGACGAGATCCTCGAGGCTTCCGACGGCATCATGGTCGCCCGTGGCGACCTGGGCATCGAGATCAAGCCCGAGCTCGTTCCCCACATCCAGAAGGAGATCATCGCCAAGTGCAACGCGGCCTACAAGCCCGTTATCACCGCTACGCAGATGCTCGACTCCATGCAGCAGAACCCGCGCCCGACGCGCGCCGAGGTTGCCGACGTTGCTAACGCCATTTACGACGGCACCGACGCCGTTATGCTCTCTGGCGAGTCCGCTGCCGGTAAGTACCCGGTCGAGGCCGTCAAGATGCAGGCCAGCATTGCTCTCGAGACCGAGAAGTACCTCCCGGCCCACGCTCCGCTCGAGGTTCCGGCCGACGCTCATGGCACCCGCGTTGTTAACAACGTTGTGGGTATGTCCGCTGTGAACATGGCCACCACCGTTGGCGCCAAGTGCATCACCGTGCCGACGACCACCGGTCGTACCGCTCGCCTGATTTCGCACTTCCGTCCCAACATGCCGATCTGCGCGTTCTCCCGCCACGAGTGGGCCGTCCGGCAGATGATCATGTACTGGGGCGTTATCCCGCATCAGGCCGAGATTACCCAGGGCACCGTCAACGGCACGATCGTCAAGGCGATCGAGACCGCTAAGGAGCTCGGCTACGTCGAGGCCGGCGACCTGACCGTCGCTACCGCCGGCGATCCCCGCATGAGCGTCCAGCTCGAGGACAAGGTCTCCTCGACCAACGTCGCTTACGTCGCTCAGGTGCGCTAAAACGCACTTGCAAGCATACTTGCATTGCAAAGGGCCCGGAAGGCTTCGCCTTCCGGGCCCTTTTTCTGTGCCAATGCCGCCGCACGGCAAAACACGCACTCATTTCTTTACCAAAAGCGCGAAATCCACCCTTCGAGGCCCAAAAAATAAGGCTCTGTTAGACCAGGATTG
>CAUEUQ010000045.1:0-16958 GCA_959021215.1 uncultured Collinsella sp.
CGTGCGATACCCTTTTGCGTGATACCATTTTGACGGTAATAATCGATGGCCTAGATGGTGGTGCGGAGACGCACGAATGCGCGGTTATCCTGCGCATTTGGGAGAATCGGGGTGCAAGTCCCCGGCTGTACCAGTAACCGTAATTCCTCTTGGCTCGGGATGCTCGCGTCGCAGATCGGACGACGTGCCCGAGTCGTTAAGGTTAAGTCGGATCGCCTCCCGTCTTGCATGCGGCTGCGGCTTTTGCCGCCGGTGTGCATAGGGCTCTGGAGGGAAGGGGGACTCCGATGGGGGAACTCGAGCGCAACATGCGCGATGACGTGGGGCAGTCTCAAGGCAACGCTCCAAGTACAGACAGTAGGAGACAAATGGATATGTTTGAGGACGAGCGCCAGCGCGTCTCGCATCGCCGTGGCGCAATTGCGCGCGGCGTAGCCAAGCGCGGCCTGGTGGCATTCCTGGCCTTCGCGATGGCCTTTGGCACCACACCGGCTCAGCTGTGGGCCGAGGGCGCCGAGGGCATTGCCGAGGCTGTGGCTCAGACTGCGACGCCGGACGAGGACGCAGCGCTTGCGGGCGGTACCGCTGAGCAGGGTGGCGCCGAGGTTTCGGATTCCGAGGGCGCGCCTGCAGCTAGTGCAGCCATAACAGAGGCAGCAACTGGCGACGAAGGCTCGGCGACGGGGGAGAGCCCTGCCACGAGCGAGCAGTCTTCGACGGCATCCGCTGGCCAAGCGGGATCTGCCGCCGCGGCTGCCGTCCAGACAGAGAACCCGACAGAAACCGGCGATGTCGCCAAGAAGCAAGTCGAGGTCTCGTTCTCGATTATTGGCACCGATGCTGACGGCAAGGCTCAGACCTGGGTGGCACCTACGCAGCTCAAGCTCGACGAGGGCGCGACGGCTGCGGATGCCTTCATTAAGCTGCAGGAGAAGACGGGCTTCAAGGCGAAGTACGAACCGAACACGGCATACGGTTTCTACCTCGAAAGCATCACATCCCCGAGCGATGGTCGCACGCTTGCCTACGATCCGACGACCCATGCCTACTGGCAGCTGTTCGTCGACGGCGCGTCTTCCTCGGTTGGCGCGAGCAGCGTCAAGCTCACCCAGGGGCAGAAGATTGAGTTTGCCTATACGGCTGGTAGCTCGTCCCCTGTCGTTAAGGACCAGGTTGCCGCAAATGTGACCGTCATTGGTCGCGATGCCCAGGGCAAGACTCAGACCTGGGTCGATAACGCGCAGTATGTGGTGACGTCCGGCTCGAGCGCACTTGACCTTACGAAGGTCGCGCTTGAGGCGAATGGCATCGACGCCGTTGCTGCGGGCTCCTTCATTCTGAGCCTTAAGTACAACGGTGTTGAACTGGGTACGCCCCAAGATTATTCGACCTATTGGCAGCTGTTCATCAACGGCAAGTCGAGTGACTATACGGCGGACAATGTCACCATCCATGTTGGCGATACCGTCACGTGGTTCTACGGTGGCTGGGGCGACCAGCTGCCCTCTGATTCCGTTCATGCTTCCGTTCAGGTGCTTGGTAAGGACAAGGACGGCAAGCAGCAGATTTGGGCTTCGACGGGCCAGACGAGTCTCAAGGCAGGCTCTACTGCCAAGGATCTCCTTGAGCAGACCGGCCTTACTCTCGATGCTGGCGAATCGTCTTGGGACTGGTTCCTCAACGGCATTACTTCGCCGTTTGATGGTAAGTCCTATGGCTGGGATGCTGCGACCAAGAGCTATTGGCGCTTCTACGTAAATGGCAAGTTCGCCGACGTTGGCGCCGGTGCCTACAAGCTCCAGGAGGGTGACGCCGTCACCTTTATGTATGGTGCTGACGCCGATGCCCTCCCCGGTCAGGTGCTTGGATCCGCCGATGTTATCGGTCCCGATGTCAACGGGAACAATACGCGTTGGGGCACGGCAAGCAATGTTTCTCTGCCCGAAGGCTCCACGGCCCAGAACCTTATTGAGGCAGTTCTGAAGGCCAAGGGCGTTGCGTACAACGGCTCCCAGAGTGGTGAGTACTGGTTCCTGAATTCCATTACTTCGCCGTTCGATCACAAGCCGTATGGTTGGGATGCTGCGACCAATAAATATTGGCATCTGTATATCAACGGAGAGCCCTCCTTACTTTGCGCCAATCAGATTACGCTCAAGAGCGGCGATAAGGTCACGCTTGCCTATACCACCGATAATTCGCCCATGCCCGATCCCGACAAGATTGTCGTGGATCCGAGCGCGACGACTCCTGATTGGGATGCCGAGTGGGCCGGCTACGGCAACAGTGGCAACGGTTCGACCGTAACGGATGCCAAGACGCCTGCGCAGGCCGCCGGTCTTAAGTGGGCCTTCGATTGGAAGGCCGAGTCTGGTCAGCAGTATGCCAACTGCAGCGAGCCTGTCATCGCTAACGGCTTTGTGTACATCGCGACCGAGAACGAGCTCATTAAGATCGATTCGTCCACGGGCAAAAAGGTTGCCTCTGCGCCGCTTGCCTCCAAGGTGAGCTATACCTCTCGTCCGATCTATACCAATGGCCTTATCATCGTTCCGCTCAACGGCGGCGCGGTCCAGGCGATTACTGCAGACAAGCTGATCTGCAAGTGGCTGACGCCTGGTTTGACGGACTTGACGCAGAGCTCCTGCACCGTCGTTTCGGACGGCGAGTACGTCTATGTAGGCACGGCTGATGGGAAGAAATACGTCAACGGTTCCTTTACGCGCATCAAGATCGCCACAGGCGAAGTCTCTTGGCAGAACATCGACGCAGCTGAGGGCTATTATTGGACTGGCGCTGCCCTGACGGATAAGTACGCCATCGTCCCCACGAGCGCAGGTACGCTTAAGTGCATTGATAAGGCAACGGGTGATGTCGTTTCGACCATGAAGCTCGGCGTCCTTGCGAACGCTGACTGCGTCGCCGATCCGTCCAATGGCTCGACCTTCTATCAGATGACGCACGACGGAAAGCTCCATGTGATTTCGCTTTCGGCGAAGGGCGTGCTGAGCGAGCAGAAGACGGTCGACCTGGGTCTTACGAATAACATGAGCGCCCCGGCGGTGTCTGGCGACAACTTGATTGTCGGTGGGCAGACGGCTACTGGATCTGCTCTGGTTCTCTATAATCTGAAGACCGGTAAGACCACGATGGTCACCGCTGCTGACGGTAAAGAACTACCGGCCGGATTTAACGGTATTGCTGCTACTCCGCTGGTGAGTGTTCAGGGCGGCAAAACCTATGTGTACTTCACCGTTAATAGCGCGGATAGCAAGGACTACGTCAGCTACTCTGCTGGTGGTGGGGTGTATCGCTATACGCTCGGCGATGCAGAGGCGACGCAGATTTATGATGCGGCTGGCCATTACCAGTACTGTGACTCTCCGGTCATTGCCGATGCATCTGGCAACCTGTACTACATCAATGACTCGGGCACGCTGTTCAAGCTTGGGGCCGTTGAGTCTTGGACGGTTGCCTTTAATTCCAACGGCGGGTCTGCTTGCGACACTAAGTTTGTTGCTACGTCCGATGGCAAGCTGGTCAAGCCGGCCGATCCGATGCGCGATGGCTACACTTTCGGCGGTTGGTATACCGATGAGCCTTGCACGCAGGCGTACGACTTCAGTACGCCGGTGACGGCCGACCTGACGTTGTATGCCAAGTGGACCAAGAATGCCGTTAACCCTGGCGGTAATGGCGGTTCTGGCACTAATGGTGGCAACGGTGGCGCTGGCAACGGTTCCGGTGCTGGCGCTGGCACTGGCACGGGCTCCGGCTCCGGCACGAAGGGCCAGCAGGCTGGCGGCGCTGTCGCCCCGGGTCATAAGCCGACGACCAAGACGACGGTGTCGACCAAGACCGAGACCAAGGACAACAAGTCCGACAAGAAGGACTCCGATAAGTCCGATAGGAAGTCTGACAAGAAGTCTGACAAGAAGGACGGCAAGTCCGACAAGAAGTCCGATTTCAAGTCCGATACGGGTGCTGTTTCCACGACCACTGCTAAGAAGTCCTCTAGTGCTTCCGAGCAGGAGACTGGCGCCAATCCGCTCGCCATCGTTGGCATCGCCGCCGGCGTGATTGGCCTCGCGCTCATCGCCGTCTTCGTGCTGACCAAGCGCGGCAAGGGTGACGGTAATGCCCGATAAGCCCAAGGAGACCAGCGGGCAACAACCCGACTCCTCGTTTATCCAGCTCGATGATCCAAAGCAAAAGGGCGCCGCTTCGGCGGCGTCCACCTCTCGTCGCAAGGCGCTCCTCGGCGTTCTGACTGCCGCGTGCACCATTCTGATCGTCGTCTCGCTGGGTTTCGTCCATCCTTCCACAAGCGGTGCCTGGTCCATCGACTGGATCGTTCAGACCGTGACGGGGGAGAGCGTCGTCACCAAGGACACCAAGGCATCTGGCTCGACTACGACTTCGGGCGAGGCCAGTTCCAAGGATTCCAAGTCATCGAATGACGCAAAAGACGAGTCCAAGGGTTCGAACGACGGCAAGGACGATTCCGAGTCTTCGGACAAGGAATCAGACAAAAACTCGGATAGCAAGAAGTCCGAGGACCAGGACGGCAAGAAGTCTGGCGATAAATCCGCTGCCCAGAATACGGGCGCCGGCGATACTTCCGAGGTGTCTGGTGGTGCTTCTTCGGGCGGTGGCCAGTCGTCTAATGGAGCCTCATCCTCTAATGGTGGAAACGCCTCCTCGGGCGGCCAGAGCGGCTCACAGGAGTCCAACTACGTTACGGTGACGGTTTCGGTCACATCGAGCGCCGTGGGCAATCCTGTGTCCTCTGGTGGCACCTTTACCTTTAACGAAGGCGCTACCGTCTACGATGCCCTGTGCGCGCTGGGCCTTTCTGTTAATGCCGAAAACTCGCCTCTTTATCACGGCGTATACGTGAAGGCAATTGGTGGGCTTGCCGAGTATGAACACGGCGGCACTAGTGGCTGGTGTTATTCCGTTAATGGCTCACAACCCATGACGGCCTGCAGTAACTACGTTCTCTCCAATGGCGACAACGTGGTCTGGTATTACGTTACAGGCTAGGGACCTCGACATATCGCACCAAACGGGCGGTTCGGACAAACATCCGGGCCGCCCGTTTTTCGTGCGAATGGGACTGGGTCGCCGGGTCTCTCGGCAAACAAAAAACCGGTTGGAATGGGAATTCCAACCGGTTATACATTCAAGCAAATAGTGAATCGACTATGACCGTGCGCCCTCGAGGAAGAAGCGGCGGCTGAAGTAGTTGTACCAGGTGACGAGGAACGTGGCGATGGCCTTCATGGCTTGGTAGCCGATGCTCAAAAACGTGACGCCCACAAACATATACAGGTCGTTGAGGCCCAGGCCGATCACCGACAGGATGGTGAAGATCGTGAACTCGCGCTTGCGGCTCATGCCTTCGCGGTGGTCGAACACGTACTTCATGCTGAGCCAGTAGTTGACCACGACGGACGTGATAAACGAAACCGTGGTGCTCATCAAAAAGTCGAGGTGGAACAGCTCGACGAGCGCAATGAGCATGCCCCAGTCGATGCCAAAGGAGATAAGACCCACGACAGCAAACTTGAGGAACTGCTTGGTATGAGGTTGTGCCAGCGCCTTGCGCACGTAATCACATCCAATGCGTTGATGAATCGAGCAGAGGATACTTTAGAGCTTTTACAAGGGAAACGTAAGGTCTTTGCCAATAACTATATGAACTCGCCAAATTTTCAAGAGCTAATCCGCAAACGTTAAAAATTTGCCCGTAAACGAGCGACACCCACGGACGATACTGCGCTGAGTGCGCGTCGTCCGTGGGCGCCGTAATGCTGCAGGGGTTTCGAGCTATTTTGTCTCGTCGCCCTCCAGGAAGATTTTTCGGGTCACAAAGTTGTAGACCATGACAAGCGCGGTGGCACAAATCTTGGCGATATTGGCCTCGAGCCCCAGACCGGCGTTGAGCGCCAGCACGATGCCGTCGTTGAGCACCAAACCGATCACGGACAGCACGACAAAGATGATGAACTCGCGGCGGCGGCTCATGCCTTCCTTGTGCGCAAACACGTACTTCATGCTTGCGAGGTAGTTAAAGATGAGTGAGATGATAAAGCCGCTGGTGTTGGCGATTAGGATGTTGAGGCCGAGACCGTAGTGGAGCAGATTCATAATGCCAAAGTCGATAACCGTGGCAATGACACCGACGACGCCAAATTTCATGATCTGCGCAAGGAGCTTTTGCATGGTACCTGCCTTAGGGTGGCGCGGGGACGCCGTGGGGATGACAAACTCAGCAAGTTTAGCCAATCCCCGCGGGTGGTGCTAGGCGCGCTCCTCGATAGCACCGTTTCTATATGCATCGAGCAGCTGACGCAGGTCTTGGATCTGGCTGCGGATCTTGGCGCCAGTATCGGTGTCGCTCACCATGCGGCGACGGTCCGCTTGGTCAAAACGGTTGGTCTCGCTTTCGATGTCCACGTTGCGCGTGAGTGCCTCGGCAACCGTCGTAAAGGCCCGGTGCGACTTGAGGCGGCAGCCGCGCGAGCTCGAGATGAGCGTATAGCCGGCGATGCCCGTCTTGGGATGGTAAGCGCGGCAGAAGCCGCCATCGATGACCAGCAGCTTGCCCTCGGCGCGGATGGGCTGCTCGCCCTTGGTGGTTTTAACGGGTGTGTGGCCGTTGATGATGTGGCCGGTCGGCGAGCATGCCATGGGCGCGACGCCAAACTCGCGCATGATATCATCGCAGACCGAGGGCGACTTGGTAAGCGTAAAGTACGGGTCCATCGGCTCGACCCAGGTGCTCTTATCGGCGATATAGGCGCGCTCAAAGGTACGCACCAGGCGTCCGCTGGCGGGTGAATTGAAGCCAATCCACAGGTACCACATCCAGTCGAGGGCATCGCGGTCGCCCACGCGCCACGCGCGGCGGGCGATGTGGTCGCAAAAATCGAGATAATCGCGGCCAGCGTGCCAGGTGCCCAGGCAGTTCATGCTGCTAAAGGTGCCGTCTTCGTTGAGCGGAACGCAGCCGTGGAAGAGCAGGTTGCCGTTGGCGACCTTGTACATCGAGCCGTGGGTGTAGAGGAAATCGATATGGCGATGCAGGTGATCGGCGGTGACAAACTCGGACACGAGCTTGTCGATGATGTGCTGCTCCTGAGACGTGAGCGTGTAGGGGTCCGCCGGGTCGACGGTGGGGAAGTCGTTGGTCGTGAGCGGCCATACGCTGGCGTCGGCGAGCGTGACCGTGCCGTTGTCGCGTTCGATCTTGTCGAGTAACAGGCGGTCGGTCATATCGAACTCGGGGTGGCGCTGGATAATCTGGCCCTCGAGCTTAAAGAGCAGCACGTTGACGGCCTTGATCAGCGGGGTGATGGACTCACCGGCGGTGTAGGTGGCATCGGCAAAGGCGACAAGCTCACGCAGCGAGATGCCGTAATCGTTCTCGAGGATCTCGTAATTGTCGTAGCGCAGGTTGTTGCGCAACACCGTGGCGATGCAGGCGGGCTCACCGGCCGCAGCGCCCATCCACAGCAGGTCGTGGTTGCCCCACTGGATGTCGAGTGAATGGTAGGTGAGCAGACGGTCCATAATCTTGGCCGCGCCGCCGCCGCGGTCGAAGATGTCGCCCACCAGGTGCAGGTGGTCGACGGCCAGGCGCTTGATGAGCGAGGCGAGCGACTCGATAAAGTCGTCGGCGCTGGCGGTCTCCAGGATGGACTCCACGATGCGCTCGTGATAGCGCACGCGATAGTTGTTCTCGTCCGGGTGCGTGTGCAACAACTCGTCGATGATGTAGGCGTAGTCGCGCGGGATGGCCTTACGCACCTTGGAGCGCGTGTAGCGGCTTGAAAGTGAGCGCGCGACCATGATGAGCTGGTCAAGCATCGTCTTGTACCAGGTTGGCGAGTCCTCGCGCCGGCTGCGGACCAGGTCGATCTTCTCGCGCGGGTAGTAGATGAGCGTACACAGCTCGCCCTTTTCGTCAAAGGAGAGCGTGTCGCCAAAGATCTCGTCGACATGTTCGCGCACGACGCCCGAGCAGTTGTTGAGGATGTGCATAAAGGCTTCGTACTCACCATGCACGTCGCTCATAAAATGCTCGGTGCCCTTGGGTAGGTTGAGGATTGCCGAGAGGTTGATAATTTCGGTAAATGCGGATTGTTCGGTGGGGAACTGTCTCGACAGCAGGCGCAGATACTTGAAGTCTTGCGGGTTGCGATCGAATGCGACCATGAAACACCTTCCGATATGGTTGGTAAAACTGATAAACAGCGTCAAACGTTTATCAGTATGCGCCGCTTTTGTTTCGATTTTGCGCCAGCGGCTGAATTGTCGGCTGAACGGTTTGGTAAATCGATTTAGTTGAGGTAGATATGGCGGTTGGGTGGAGACGACAGAGGGTGTTTTCTCAGATATTTATGCGTGGGGCCGGTGGAGACGATGGTGGTAAAGATGTTCACTATTTTTGGTTCGATTTGGTAAATAGTGGACATATGTACCGCATGTAGGCTCACTGTGCGATAATTTGCGCAGCAATGAGTAAGGAGCCTCATATGAGTGATTTTGTCCTGACCTGTGAATCCGCCGCCGATCGAACCCGTGAGTTCTTTGCGTCGCGCAATATCCCTGTCGTGTGTTTTCATTACGAGATCGACGATGTTGTCTATACGGACGATCTGTATCAGTCGATTACGCCGGACGAGTTTTTTGCCCAGATTGCCGCGGGCGCCATGCCCAAGACGTCTCAGGTGAGCGTGGGTGAGTACGAGGAGTTTTGGGAGCCGTTTGTTGCCGAGGGTAAAGACGTGCTGCACCTGACGTTGTCGTCGGGTATTTCGGGCACGTATGGATCGGCCTGCGTCGCGGCGCAGATGCTTGCGGATCGCTATCCCGAGGGCGGCAAGGTGCGCGTCATCGATTCGCTGGCGGCGTCTTCGGGCTTTGGCCTGTTGTTGGAATATGCCGCCGATGTGCGCGATAGTGGGGCTTCACTCGACGAGACGGCTGCCTGGATCGAGGAGCACAAGCTCAACCTGCACCACTGGTTCTTCTCGACCGATCTGTCGAGCTACCTGCGCGGCGGTCGCATTTCGGCCGCGAGCGCGATTATCGGCACGGCGCTTAAGATTTGCCCGCTTATGACGGTCGATTGCGAAGGTAAGCTGTCGCCACGTGAGAAGATTCGCACTAAGAAGCGCGCGATTTCCGAGATGGCTAAGACCATGATGGCACACGTACAGGACGGTGCAGATTATTCGGGTAAGTGCATCATGTCGCAGTCGGCGTGCCGCGAGGATGCCGAGGCGGTCGCGGCGCTGATTGAGGAACAGGTTCCGCAGCTTAAAGGCAAGATTGAGATCAATGACATCGGTACTCTGATTGGCTCGCATACCGGACCTGGTACGGTGGCGCTCTTCTTTATGGGCGACAAGCGCGTGGATTAATTTGCCCCATCACGTCGCTGCATGATTGCTCAAACGAAAACGGCCCGCCTCACGTTTGTGGGGCGGGCCAAGATGTTTTGCTAGCGTTTCTTTCCGCGGAAGAAAAAGCCGTGCAGTGACGGCTTGAGGCCGCGGTTGGCGCGATGCTCCTCGACGCGCTCGTGGATCGAAGCGACGCGCTCGATGACTTCGTCGGGAATCGGCACATCGGGATTCATGTTCTCGACTTGGCTGACCTCGGCGGCGGCGACCTGGTCGATAATGGGCACGTCGTCGCGCGAGATGACAGGTGTGGCGTCTTCCTTCATCTTGCGATAACGCTGCATCATGTCGGTCTGTAGCTGCTGGGCCGAAGGCGGTGTCCAGATGATGGCGTTGGCGCCGGCGGCGATGGTCTCGCGAATGCTCTCGGGCGTCTTGCCGCCCGGCGCGATAAGCGGCAGGTTGGGATAGTGCTCGCGCAGCTCGCGTAGGACCTGGGGCGTGTTCTTGCCGGCGGCGATGTTGAGAATCTTGGCTCCAGCGCGCACCTTGGCGTGGGCATCGTCGTCGCAGCGAACGACCGTGGCGATGACGGGGATGTCGGCGATGTTGGTGATGTGCTCGACCATCTCGGCAGTAGCGGGGGAGTTGACCACGCAGCCCGCCGCGCCCTGCATCTCGGAGACGGCTGCCATCTGCACGGAGCGCTTACCGGTCGTAGTTCCGCCACCCACGCCTACAAAGACCGGGCACTCGGCGACGGTCAGCAGCGCTTGCGTAATGGCGGGCTGCGGCGTGAAAGGGTAGACCGCAAAGACGGCGTCGGCGTTGGAGTTGCGGATAACCGCGACATCGGTGGTGTAAATGAGCGACTTGATGCGTCGGCCAAAGAGCGTGAAGCCGCTGGCCTCCTCGATCTCGTCGGGCATGCGAAGGGCAGCCTTGCGTAGGCGTCCGTCGATGGGCAGGGGCTCCATAGGGAGCAGGCCGTTGGGCGTGACGGCTATTTGGGGCTCGGTGAACTCGTCTGCAAGCTCGACCTCGGAAAAATCGACCGAGGCGACGATGTCCTCGTGCACCTCGGCGGGCACATCGATGGGAGCTTGGTCGTTTGCCGCCGCAGGCGTGTCGAAGGAGCTGGTGCCGACGAAGGCGTCGACGCGCTCATTTAGATCGTTGAGGGTATCCATGGAGGCTCGATTCTATGTGATGATGGCCGGCGCGATGCAGCCGGAATTGCGAATGCTAAATCGTTTGACGAGTTGATTTTTCCCCGCCGCGCCATCCGTTAGACCGAAGGGCCGGCGAACGTGAAGGAGCTGTGGTGGCGGGTATCGAGGTGCTATCTTGAAAGCCCCGTTTAAAAGAGAGGTGACGCGGTATGGAATTGACAGCAATGTTTGGCTCGATCGGCCTGTGTGTGGCCGCAATCGTTGCCGCCGCGGTCATCTACTTTGTGGTCACGGCCATTAAGGGCAAAAGGGCCGAACGCAAGGAGCGCGCGATGCTTAAACAGCATCGCGACCAGCAGGGCAAACGCGCACAGAGATAGCTTGTTGAGTTTTGGATCCGTGCGCTAGCTGCGTTTTCGGATCAGGGCAATGTAGAAGCCCTCAAAGTCGCGGCTAGGCGGAATGGTGAGCGTGCCGGGCAGGCCGTTGACGATGGCCGATACCTGACCCGCGGCAATGGCTTCGGTCAGAGCGTTGGACTCGATGCGCGGCTCCTCACCAGCTTCCTGGGTGCGTCGTGCTTCACTTTCGCTTGCCGTGCCGTCGAGGGGGATGAGCTCGCAGTCCATATGCTTGTCGAGGGCCTCTTGCAGGGCGTCCTCGTTTTCCTGCGGCAAGATCGAACAAGTCGAATAGACGAGCGTGCCGCCCGGTTTGAGGGCCCCCATGGCGCGGTCCAGAAGTGCTCGCTGCGAGCGGGCGCACTTGCTCAGCAACTGCTCGGTGAGGCCGCGCAGGCTTTTCTCGTTGCCACTGATGACGGTGCCCGTGCCGGTGCAGGGAGCGTCGAGCAGGATGCGGTCAAAGCGGAAGAACTCGTCGAGCTCGCGTGCGTCGATGCGCATGACGGGCACGTTTTTGGCACCCTGGCGATGGAGGTTCGACTCGAGCTTTTCGGCGCGGGGAATGCTCATCTCACAGGCGGTGAGGTGCGCCTGTCCCTGGGTGAGGGCGGCGATCTGCGTCGTCTTGCCGCCGGGGGCTGCGCACATGTCCAGGATGTCCTCGCCTGCCTGGGCGCCCAGGACCAACGGCGGCATCATGGATGACAGGCTCTGCAGGTAGATTTTGCCGTCGCGGTAGATGTCGAGATCCCACAGATCTGAAACCTGGGCCTCGGGCAGGATAAAGGCGTCCGGATACCAGGTAACGGTTTGGTGGGCGATGCAGGCGGCATCGAGCGCCGCAGCGATGTCCTCGGCGGTCGCCTTGAGCGTGTTGGCGCGCAGCGTGACCGGGCGTGTGGCCGCGGCGCCGAAGCCCTCGATCATGAGCTTGGCATCGGCGGGCGCATAGGCGCCGGCGACCGTGTCGACCATAAAGCACGGCAGGTCGGCGGCGCAGGGAAGGGCGGCAAGCTGGTCGGAAAGCTCGGTAGCAGCAAACTGCCTGAGCTTGAGCTCGGCCTTGACCTGCTTTTTCTGCTTACGACGACGCGGCTTGGACATCCGTCTTTCCTTCCCGTCCCAAATTGACTACTTTCCGGGCACGCCGCTGCTGGCGTGCTTTAGTACTGGCTCTCGTGCTTGCTAAAGAAGTCGAAGCGCGGGGGCAGCGGCTTCACGCGGTGCTCGCCGGGCTTCTCGCCCAGGCTCTCCACAAACTCATCCGTGGAGGCAAAGATGTTATCCCAGCTAAAGAAGGCGACCGGGTCAACGTCGAAGTACTCGCAGATGAGCTCGCAGCCGGCCGGCACGATGCCGTGCATGAGCACGGTCGCTACGCGCAGCTCGGTAAAGGCGTCGACGAGGGCCTGCGTCATGGCGGCGTTGGCCGGCTCGCCCTCGAGCTTGTTGGCGGCCTTGGAGGCATCGCTCCAGCGCTTGTTGGCGGCGCGCAGGTAGTCGTCGCACACAGCGAGCGCTCGGTGCGTCTCGAACTTGTACATGGCCTGCTCAAAGGCGAGGGCTGCCTGCTGGGCGGCTTCGACCACGGTGTCAGAAGCGGCACCGGCGGGGATGCAACCGTTGCGATAGGGACTCTCGTCGCCCTCCTTGACGGCGACGCCGTAGAAGCAGCTGCGGGCCAGGCGGTTGAACACGCCGGTCAGCAGCGCGCTCTCCTTAAGGGCGGGGTCGATAACGCGCTTGTCGTCGCAGGCGCGCACCTCGTTGCCGTCCTTGTCCTTGCCGGTCACGCGCGTGTCGTATGCCTTGGGGCTAAAGCTCACCGGCTTCTCGGACAGGCCGAGCGACAGCCAATGCGCGCGCATCTGCTCGCAGGTGTAGTGGTTGAGCAGGTCGTCTGCCGGCGGGGGAGGAGTCTGCGAGGACGAGCTTGCCTTTTTGCCCATGTAGAGCAGGTGGTAGCAGGCGCTGACGGTGCTCTGCGTGAGGTTCCAACCCAGGGCCTCCCACATGGCGGTCTGCGCGATGCAATAGAAGTAGATGTTGTCCTGGCCAATGAACTGGTAGATCTGTGCGTCATCCGAGCACCACCAGTCGCGCCAGTCGAGCGAGCTGTGCTGGTAGGTGGGCGCGGGGACCTGCGTGGAATCGGCGGCGGGCTCGCCCATGAGGGCGGCATCCTGGGCGGCGACGCCCTCGGTCACGCCGGCGGCCTTGGCATCGCGTGCGAGCACGGTGCGCGTATAGCTGATGGGAGCCCACAGGCTCTCGGGCCAGCACCAGCAGGTGACGTCGGAGACGCCATCGACCTCGGGCACCGGAACGCCCCAGTCGATGTTGCCGGTGATGCGGAAGGGTACGAGCGCCTTGCCGCTGCGGAAGCGCACGCCGCCGTTGGCGAGCACCGCGTGGGCATCGTCGCGCTCCTTCCAGCTGGGGAAGGTGACGGTAAAGCTGCTCTTGTTGCCCTCGGGCTCCAGCACGGTGTGCTCGGGAAGCTGATCCTCGACGGCATCGAAGGCCTCGCGGAACTTGTTCTGGATGTAGAGCTGGGCCGGCAGCAGCCACTCTTCCATGGTCTTGGAGACCACGGAGCGAACCTGCGGGTTCTGGGCGAGCTTGGCGGTATAGGTTTTCATAAAGTCGAGGTAGGCCGGCAGGTCGAAGTAGAGGTTGTCGACCGGGCGCAGCTCGGGCACCTCGCCGGTGAGCTGGCTTTTGGGCGCGATGAGCTCCTCGGGCTCAAACTGGTGACCCAGGTCGCACTCGTCGGCATAAGCCTTCTCGGACTTGCAGCCCTGGATGGGGCAGCGGCCGATCACCTGGCGGCCGTTGAGGAACGTGCCGGCCTTGGCGTCGTAGAACTGCAGCGTGGAGCGCTTGGAGATGGTGCCCTGTTCGTGCAGACGCTCGATAATCTCGGCGGTCACCTCGTTGTGAATCTGCGCAGCCGGCTCAAGGCCCGAGCCGCCGTAGATATCGCAGCTGATGTTGTAGTTGTTGAGGGTCGCGGCCTGGCGGGAGTGATTGGACTCGACATACTCGGCGATGGACTTGTCGTAGCCCTCGTTCTCCTTGAGCTTGCGGTAGCTCTCCATGATGGGCGAGCCATAGCAGTCGGTGCCCGAGGTGAAGATGACGTTCTCGCGGCCCAGACGGTCGCGCAGGAAGCGGGCGAAGAAGTCGGCCGGGACAAAGACGCCACCGACGTGGCCAAAGTGAAGGCCCTTGTTGCCGTAGGGCTCGCCGGCGGTAACGATGGCGCGGCGAGGCCAGCTGGGACGGTCGTTCATGGAGTATTTGGATGCCATGGGACTCCTTCGCATATGGTGAGAGCGCGGCCGGGCGCAAGGCCTGGCGACGCGGTGGTCAATTCGTGCATATCGTTCGACATTATCGCACATGCGGACGGGTACGTGGCAGGGGCGCTATCCTAAGATGCTATGAATGAGATTTCCAACATACATGCGTTTGAAGACGAGGAATTTCTGCACGCTTGCTTCGTGTGGGGGATGGTCGTAGTCGGCGTGTTTGCCGTGTGCCTGGTGCCGGTGTTTATGCTGCTGGGCGGGCCTGCAGACTTGGATGCGGCTGACGCGGGCGGCTGGATGGCTGTCGTGGGCTGGATAGTCGGCTTGGCTGCGGTTTCTGCGGCGTCATTTGCCGTGCACGAGCTGGTGCACGGTGTGTTTTTTAAGCTGCTGGCGCCTGCGGGCGCGCAGGTGACCTTTGGGGCGAATCGCGAGACGGCGATGATCTATGCCTGCGCCGAGGGCGTTGTGTATTCGCGCCGGCGGTACATGGCGGTTTGCCTGGCACCGACGGCTGTTGTGACGACAACGCTTGCCCTGGGGTTTGCGTTTTCGGGCTATCCGCTGCTGTGCTATCTGGCGGCCGGCTTGCATTTGTCAGGCTGTGTGGGCGACTGGTATTACGTGCGGACCATTTTGCGCGACCGCCGCATTGTCGCCTGCGAGGACACGTCCTTCGGCGTGCGCTTTTTCGGGTGAGGAGATGTCGATGAAGCCGTTGTTGTTGCACGCCTGCTGTGCGCCGTGCTCTCTTGAGCCGGTCCGCCTGCTGCGCGAGGAAGGGTTTGAGCCCACAATCTGCTGGACCAACCCCAATATTCAGCCGCACGATGAATGGCAGCGGCGTTTGGACGAGCTGCGCCGGTGGTGTGCCGATGGCGACATCGAGCTTATCGAGGCGGGGGAGGACCGTGAGCGCTGGGAGGCCGGCGTGGCACCGCTGGGTGCCGATCGGCCCCGTCGCTGTCGTGCGTGCTATGCCCTGCGCTTGGCCGAGGCGTGCCGCGTGGCCCAGGAGCGTGGGTTTGAGTTTGTGGGTACGACGCTCGCCGTCTCGCCGTATCAGTTGTTCGAAACCTGCAATGATGTGTTGGAGCGTCTGGCTGCCGCCCGCGGTCTCACTCCGGTGATTCGCGATTTTCGTCCGTATTACCCCGAGGCGACACGCCGTTCGCGCGAGCTGGGCATGTATCGGCAGAACTACTGTGGTTGCCGCTTCTCGGCTGTCGAGGCGGCCATGGACCGCGCCCGCATCCGCGACGAGCGCAAAGCGTCCAAAAAGTAGTTCATTTGGGACGTCAGCCTGCTAGGATGTAGAGCGGACTTTAGCTATATAAGGAGTATCCGACGTGTCTATGCGTACCGATGATTTTGACTACAACCTTCCTGAGGAACTGATCGCCCAGGCTCCAGCCGAGCCGCGCGACTCCTGCCGCCTGCTGGTGGTGGATCGCAAGGGCTCCCAGGCGGGAACGCCGCTGGAGCACGGCGGTACCGTTGAGCACCGCATCTTCCGCGACATCATCGACTATATCGAGCCGGGCGACGTGCTCGTCATCAATCAGACGCGCGTGATGCCGGCCCGTCTGATCGGTCGTAAAACGGGATCGGGCGGCGTGGTCGAGACCCTGCTGCTCAAGCGCCGCGAGGACGTGGATCCGCTGGGCCATGTTTGGGAGTGCTTGGTCAAGCCGGGCAAGCGCCTGAAGCCCGGTGCTCATATTGAGTATCGCGCCGGTGGCGCCCATGCGCCCGAGGGGGCTCCCGTGGTGCTGACGGCCGAGGTTGTCGACTTTGTCACCGATAGCCGCGGCGGCCGCCTGGTACGCTTTGAGCCGGCCGGTTGCAATGCCGCCGGCGAGCCGCGCACGCTCGACGAGGCCATCCATGCTGCCGGCCACGTGCCGCTGCCGCCCTACATTACCGATTACGAGGGCGATCCCGAGAAGTACCAGACCGTCTACGCCATGAAGGAGGAGCACTCGGCCGCTGCTCCCACGGCGGGTCTGCATTTTACTCCCGAGCTCATGGCTGCCATCGAGGCCAAGGGTGCCAAGTTTGCCGCCGTCGAGCTCGAGGTGGGTATCGATACCTTCCGTCTGGTGGAGGAGGACGACCCCGCGCAGCACGTGATGCACACCGAGCGCTACCACGTGTCGCAGGAGGTTGTCGACGCCGTGCATAAGGCGAAGGCCGAGGGCCATCGTGTGATCGCCGTCGGCACTACCGCAGTGCGCTCGCTCGAGAGCGCGTTTGACGCGGACGCGCCGGTGTCCGATCCGGCTGTGACGGCGCGCTATTTTGAGGGCCGCGAGGACGGGGCCGACACGCTCGGCCGCGGCGACATCGTGGTGCGCGAGAACGCGACAACGCAGCTCTACCTTATGCCCGGCTCGACCTATCACGTGGTCGACGCGCTGATCACGAACTTCCACGTGCCGCGCTCCACGCTCATGATGCTCGTAAGCGCACTTGCCACCCGCGACCAGATCATGGATGCCTACGCCGCTGCTATCGAAGAACGCTACCGCTTCTTCAGCTTTGGTGACGCCATGCTCATCTTGTAGGTTACGGCGTTTTACAAACGCCGTAACCGGTCGACGCTGCGCGGGCCGCATTTGGACAATCTGACGTTCAACTTCAAGGGCGCGA
>CAUEUQ010000046.1:0-16759 GCA_959021215.1 uncultured Collinsella sp.
TGCCGCGCGCGATGCCGAGACGGTCTCGATGCACGCCATGATGCAGCGCAACTTTACGACCTCGGGTCTTATCGTCATCACCATGGCCGTGGTGAGTGTGTTCGTGGCGGGCGGCAACGCGTGGTTTGGCATTTCGGCCGGCTCGCTCGTCATGATCTTTACCTACACCTATAACCTCACCATGCGCCTGAACTACGTAAGCTCCATGATGCAGCGCATTAACCGCGCGCTGGGCGATGCGGCCGAGATGACGCGCGTGCTGGACGAGCCACGTTTGGTGGCAGATGACCCGGACGCCCCTGAGCTCAAAGTGACCGAGGGCGCGATTGATTTTGAGCACCTGAGCTTTGCGTACCGTGACGCTGCGGCGGGCGAGAGCGTGTTCGATGACCTGACACTTCATGTGGCGGCGGGCCAGCGCGTGGGCCTGGTGGGCAAATCGGGTTCGGGTAAGACGACGCTCACCAAGCTGCTGCTGCGCCTGGACGATGTTCAGGGCGGCCGCGTGCTCGTGGACGGTCAGGATGTCTCGCGCTGTACGCAGCAGAGCCTGCGCCGCCAGGTTGCCTACGTGCCGCAGGAGGCGCTGCTGTTCCACCGCTCCATTCGAGAGAATATTGCCTACGGCCGCCCCGACGTCACTGATGAGCAGATTCGCGAGGCCGCGCGCCTGGCCAACGCCCTGGAGTTTATCGACCGCTTGCCCCGTGGCTTTGACACCATGGTGGGCGAGCGCGGCGTCAAGCTCTCGGGCGGCCAGCGTCAGCGCGTGGCTATCGCCCGCGCCATCCTAACCGACGCGCCGATTCTGGTGCTCGACGAGGCGACCTCTGCCCTCGACAGCGAGTCCGAGGCGCTGGTGCAGGAGGCGCTCGAAAACCTGATGCGTGGACGTACCTCCATTGTGGTGGCGCACCGCCTGTCCACCGTGGCGGCGCTCGACCGCATTGTGGTGCTGGCCGATGGCGAGATCGTCGAGGACGGCACGCATGCGCAGCTCGTCGAGGCGGGTGGCGAGTACGCGAGCCTGTGGAGCCGTCAGACCGGCGCATTCTTGGAGGCGTAAGCGTCTCGGACGTGGGACAATTGTGCCCATAAGTTTATTGTGCCGTTGAGCCGAGGAGTCGTTATGCCACGCGAGACCAATGCCGCCAAGCGCGAGCGCGCCATCGAGGTGTGTGAGCGCCTCAACCGTCGCTATGGCCCGGTCGAGTGCTTTTTGGACCACGAGAATCCCTTCCGCCTGCTGATCGCGGTGCTGCTCTCGGCGCAAACGACCGATGCGCAGGTCAACAAGGTGACGCCGCGGCTGTTTGCCCAGTGGCCCACGCCCGAGGCCATGGCCGGGGCGAGCGTGGCTGACGTGGCAGACACCATCAAGTCACTCGGCTTCTACAAGAGCAAAGCCAAGCATGCCGTCGAGGCCGCGCAGATGATCGTCGCCGACTATGGCGGCGAGGTGCCGGCCGACATGAAGGAACTCGTGAAGCTGCCGGGCGTGGGACGCAAGACGGCGAACATCGTGCTCAACGTGGGGTATGGCATCGTGGAGGGCATTGCGGTGGACACGCATGTCAACCGCATTGCGCACCGCCTGATGCTGAGTCCCAAGACGCATGCAAAGGAGCCGCTCAAGACCGAGCAGGATTTGCTCAAGATTTTGCCGCACGAGTATTGGGAGTCGGTTAACCATCAGTGGATCACCTTCGGTCGCGAGATCTGCGACGCCCGCAAACCCAAGTGTGACGAGTGCCCGCTGGCAGATTTGTGCCCCAGCGTGCGCGTAGCGGGGTAGGGCGGAACGCATCTTCGTCTGGCGTTTTTTGCGGGGCTGGGTTTGCCCTTGAGCCGGAGTCCTCTCCATGCGCTACCATGACAGACAATGTATTTGACGTACGACCCGCCGAGCTTGCCCCGGCGGGCTTTTGGCGTTGCAATGCCGGAGGAACAGCATGCTCATTCACCGTATAGCCGCGCAGCTCTACACTGCCGAGGCGCTGCAGACCGTCGAGGCCGGACTCGATGCCGGCGAGGACGTGACGCTGGCTGTGTCGCAGTCGGGCCGCACGCTTATGGCGGCCGCCCAGTTTGCGCGCCGCCCGCGTCCCACGGTCTACATTGTGAGTGGCGAGGATGCGGCCGATCGCGCCGCGCGCAGCCTTGCCGCCTACGTGGGCCTAGCGCACGTGTGCCGTTTTCCCGAGCGCAAGGACTATCCGTGGCGCGAGCAGGCGCCCGACGATGCCGTGGTGGCGCAGCGCTGCGAGGCACTGGGACGCATCGTGCGCGGAGACAATTGCATCATGGTCGCCTCGGCTCGCGCGCTGCTGCGTTGTGTGCCGCCGGTCGAGAGCCACTATTGGGAGTCCACGACCTTTGCGGTGGGCGAGGAGATTCCCTTTGACGAGGTGCCGCAGCGCCTGGTGGGCATGGGCTACACCAATGCCGGTGCCGCCGATGCGCCCGGTCTGTTCCGCGTGCACGGTGACACCGTCGAGGTGTTTCCCGCGCAGGAAAAGGCGCCCGTGCGCATTGAGTTTTTCGGCGATGAGATTGACCGCATCCGCCGTATGGTGAGCTCCACGGGCCAAACCATCGGCAACGAGGACAGTATCGAGATCTTCCCCTGCCGCGAGCTGGCGCTTACCGACGATGCCGTCCACAACATGCACGTGGCGCTCTACCGTGCCAGCCAGGACGACAGCAAGCTGGCGGCGCTGCTCGAGATGGTGGATACGCGCATCGTCACGCCCGAGCTCGACCGCTTTTTGCCGGTGATGTACGGCCAGACCGTAAGCCCGTTGGCGCACGTGAGCGGCAAGGCACTCGTGGTTCTGTCCGAGCCGCGCTCGCTGTTCGACGACTGCCTGCGCGCCTACGAGGATATTGAGGCCCGTGCCGGCGAGGCAGGGATTGACCGCCTGGATGGTCTGTACGTGCGCGCCCAACAGCTCGATTTTGGTGCCCAGCAGCGCCTGAACTACGTGAGCCTCATCCGTGCCGGCGGTGCGGTGACGGCCGAGCTCAAGATTGAGCAGCCGGCCATCGCAGGCTCGGACAACCGTTTTATGACGCGCATCCAGGAGGTCGTGGGCAAGCGCTATGCCTGCGTGTTTGCCATCCCCGACCGCGGTGCGCGCGAGTCGATGGAGCTCACCTTTGGCGACGAGGGCATTACCTTTGAGGAATCGCTGACCGCGGCGCCCGAAAATGTCGGCGCTATCGGCGACCGCGTTCGCGTGGCAGCGGCGGATTCCGCCGATCGTGCCGCACGCCAGGAGGCCCATGCTTCCATTCGCGAGCGTAAGGCCGACGCGCTCAACGCCCGCTCGCTCGAGGCGGGTGCCGACCAGGCTGCCGCCGGCGCCGCCGTGCCCACTATTTCGCGCGGACGTGTGACCTTTGTCGATGCCGCCTTGCCGCAGGGCGTAGTGGTGCCCGATGCCAACCTGGCCGTGTTCTCGATCGCCGATCTCAACGCCCGCATGGACGCCAACCGCGCGCGCAGCCGCCGCAAGGTGGACATTACGCAGATCACGTTCCCGTTTAAGCCGGGCGACTACGTGGTGCACGCCACCCACGGCATCGCGCTCTTTAGCGAGATCGCGCGCCAGGAAGTGGGCGGCAAGGAGCGCGACTACTTTTTGCTGGAATATGCCGACGGCGACAAGCTCTACGTGCCGCTCGAGCAGGTCGACCGCATCACGCGCTATGTTGGCCCCGACGGCGATAAGCCGCGTCTGACCAGGCTCAACACCGCCGACTGGACACGCGCCACCAACAAGGCGCGCAAGAACGCCAAAAAGCTGGCGTTTGACCTGGTCGACCTGTATACGCGCCGCTCGTCGATTACCGGTATCGCCTGCCCGCCCGACACGCCCGAGCAGATCGAGATGGAGGAGAGCTTCCCTTACGACGAGACGCGCGACCAGCTGGAGGCTATCGCCGACATCAAGGCCGACATGGAGGCGCCCAAGCCCATGGACCGCCTGCTCTGCGGCGACGTGGGCTTTGGCAAGACCGAGGTCGCCCTGCGCGCTGCCTTTAAGTGTGTGGACTCCGGCCGTCAGGTCATGGTGCTCTGCCCCACAACCATTCTGGCCCAGCAGCACTACGAGACCTTCTTTGAGCGCTTTGCCCCGTTTGGTCTGGAGGTCGAGGTGCTCAGCCGCTTCCGCACGCCGGCGCAGCAGAAGCGCGCGCTCAAGGCGTTTGCCGAGGGCACGATCGATGTGCTCATCGGCGCGCACCGCTTGCTTTCGGCCGATGTGAACCCCAAGAACTTGGGCCTGGTGATCATCGACGAGGAACAGCGCTTTGGCGTGCAGCACAAGGAGCAGCTCAAGAACCTGCGCGAGCAGATTGACGTGCTCACGCTTTCGGCCACGCCGATTCCGCGAACCATGCAGATGGCCACGAGCGGCGTGCGCGACATGAGCCTGATCACCACGCCGCCGACCGGGCGTCGTCCCGTGATCGTGCACGTGGGGGAGTACGACCCCGACGTGGTGAGTGCGGCAATTCGCCTGGAGGTGGGTCGCGGCGGTCAGGTGTACTACGTGTCCAACCGCGTCAAGACCATCGACGACGCCGTGGCGCGCGTGCACGAGGCCGCGCCCGAGGCGCGCGTGGGTGTGGCGCACGGCAAGATGAGCCCGCGCGAGGTCGAGGACGTGATGATCGAGTTCGCGACCAAAAAGATCGATGTACTCATCGCCACGACCATCGTGGAGAGCGGCATCGACAACGCGACCGCCAACACGCTCATCATCGAGGACTCGCAGCGCCTGGGTCTAGCACAGCTTTACCAGCTCAAGGGCCGTGTGGGACGTTCTGCCACGCAGGCCTACGCGTACTTTATGTTCCCGGGCGAGCTGCCTCTCACCGAGGAGGCGACGGCGCGCCTGACCGCACTTTCCGAGTTCCAGGACCTGGGCAGCGGCATGCGCATCGCCATGCGCGACCTGGAGATCCGTGGTGCCGGCTCGCTTATGGGCGCCGAGCAGCACGGCAACCTGTCGAGCGTGGGCTTTGATCTGTTTACGCAGATGCTGGGCCAGGCGGTGGCCGAGGCGCGCGGCGACGACGATGCTGGCGTGGAGGCGGCGAGCGTGGGTATTAACCTGCCGGCCGATTACTTCTTGTCCGAGGAGTACCTGCCGGCGGTGGACCAGCGCGTGCTCGTGTACCGCAAGCTCGCGGCTGCAGAGGACCTGGAGAGTATTGACGAGGTGCAGGAAGAGACCGAGGCCGCGCATGGCGAGCTGCCGTTGGCGGGACTCAACCTGTTCAATCGCGCACGCATCCGTATTCGCGGCGAGCGCCTGGGGCTCGAGAGCGTCACGCTCAGCGGCGGACGCATCACGTTTTTGGGTGTCGACGTGCCCAAGAAGGTGGCCTTTGAGCTCAAGACCCGCTATGGCGCGGTGAACTTCCCCAAGAGCCGCAAGCTGTCGGTGCCCTACAAGGCGGGCGCCGGCGCGGGCAGCGGCCTGGGTCGCGGTCTCGACGCCAACGACGGCACCGGCCCCGTGGCCGCGGCGCTCATGCTGCTGCAGCAGTTGGGTGCTAGCGACGACGACTAGCGGGTCGACGCTGCAAACGCTCCATTTGGGCAATCTGACCCTCACTCGTCGGTCGCGTACGCAAGTACGCTTCCCTCCTCCTTCGGGCCACCTTGCCACAAATGGAACGTTTTCGCTCACTTATGCTCAACCTGTAAGGGTATTTATGGGACAAAGCTATCTTTGCCCCACCACGTTGCGGGTCGACCCTTCGCCCGACCGAAAGGAAAGCATGTTCGGATACATCTATAAGAAAGATGTCGCCATTATCGCGATTGTCCTGTGCCTTTGTCTGTGCGTGGGCAGCTTCTTCGATTATCAGATCTCGAGCGCGCTGTTCAACATCGGCAGCATGTACGGCCGCTTTATCGAGGCCGCCGGCGAGCTGCCGTTCGAGCTGACGGCAAGCGTCGCAGGCGTCATGCTCGTGCGCGCGGTGCGTCCCGACTCCAGGGGGAGCAAATGGCTCGCCGTGCTCGGCATCCTCGTCAACGTTGGCCTGGCCGGCTACGAGATCGTCTCGTCCCTGAAGGTTGGCGGCAAACTCATCGCGGTTCAGCTGGTACTGACGTTTGTGCTGGTCATCGCTGCCAACCTTATCGTCTGTCGCCTCACGCGCGCGACCGAGCCCGACGAACTCACACGCTGGGCGCTGATGGTACTTGCCGTGTGGGTTGCCCAAGCCATCATCCTCAACGTGATCGTCAAACCGCTGTGGTCACGCCCGCGCATGCGCGTGATCGAGGTGACGCAGGGTCTCGAGTTTCAGCCGTGGTGGGTGATCGGCAACCCCGACAAGTGGACTTATATCGCCACCGGTGTAATCAAGGACGGCTTTAAGTCGTTTGCGAGTGGGCACACGGCGCACGCGGCGATCGGTCTTATGCTCGCCGGGCTTCCCGCGGCGGCCTTTAAGGAAAAACCGTCGCGCCGCCGCGTGGTCTTTTGGACGGCGGCTGTGGTCGCGGCGCTCGTCGCCTTTGGCCGTATCGTGATCGGGGCGCACTTTTTGAGTGACGTAAGCTGCGGCTTTGCCCTGGTGCTGGCGCTTGAGTGCCTTGCCGCGCGCATTGCCTATCCCAACGGCGTACAATAGCTCCGTTTGAATCATCTGACCGATACCCGGTAAGAGAGGATTGCCATGCTCGCGTTTAACAACGACTATTCCCACGGCGCACACCCGGCGGTGCTGCAGGCGCTCGTCGACACTAATATGGAGCCGCAGCCCGGCTACGGTACCGATGCACATACCGAGCGTGCCAAGCAGCTCATCCGTGAGGCTTGCCAGGCCCCCGATGCGGATGTGTTCTTGCTAGTGGGGGGCACGCAGACCAACGCCACGGTAATCGACATGTTGCTCGCGCCGTACGAGGGCGTCGTTGCTGCCGAGACTGGCCACGTCGCCTGCCACGAGGCGGGCGCCATCGAGTTTGGCGGCCACAAGGTACTCACCATCCCCGGCTACGAGGGCAAGATGCACGCCGAGGACCTCGAGAACTATATCCAGGTGTTCTACGAAAACGAGAGCTATGAGCACACGGTGTTCCCAGGCGCCGTGTACGTGAGCCTGTCGACCGAGTACGGCACGCTGTACTCCAAGGCCGAGCTCGCGGCGATTCACGCAGTGTGCCAGAAGCGCGAGATTCCGCTGTTTGTGGATGGCGCCCGTCTGGCCTATGCGTTGGCGGCCGATGAGTGCGACATTACCCTGCCCGAGCTGGCGCAGCTGTGTGACGTGTTCTACATCGGCGGCACCAAGTGCGGCGCGCTCTGCGGCGAGGCTGTGGTGTTCTGCGGCATGCACGCCCCGGCGCATCCCATTCCGCGTATTAAGCAGCACGGCGCGCTGTTGGCCAAGGGCCGTCTGACGGGCGTGCAGTTTGAGGCGCTCTTTACCGATGGCCTGTATTTTGAGATTGGTCGCCAGGCGATCGAGACGGCTCAGGCGCTACGCCGTGTGCTGCACGAGCGCGGCTACCAGTTCTTCTTGGAGACGCCCACAAACCAGCAGTTTGTGATTCTGCCCAACGAGGACATGGCGCGCATTCGCGAGCATGCCTCGATCGAGTACTGGGAAAAGTACGACGAGACCCACACGGTGGTGCGCTTTTGCACCAGCTGGGCCACGACGCAGGAGGACATCGACGTGTTGGCGGCTGTCCTGTAGCCTGATGTAATGACGAGGGGCCGCCTTGCGCCGGGTTTGGCGCAGGGTGGCCTTTGCTTTTGGGGGAGAAGGGTTGTATGACCGAGATGTCCGAGCCGACGATTCGCCTGGCGACGCCCGAAGACGCGCCGGCGTTGCTTGCCATCTATGAGCCGTATGTGCGCCAGACGGCGATTACCTGCGAATACGAGGTGCCGAGCGTTGAGGAGTTCGCCGGGCGCATCGAGCGTACGCTCAAGCGCTATCCGTATCTGGTGATGGAGCTGGACGGGCGTCCGGTAGGTTATGCCTATGTGAGTCCGCTCAACAGCCGCGAGGCATACGACTGGTCGGTCGAGACATCGATCTACCTGGCGCGCGATGTGCGCCACGGCGGGCTGGGTCGTATGCTGCACGACGCGCTCAAGCAATGCCTGATTGCGATGGGCATCACCAACATGTGCGCGCTCATCGCCGTGCCGCACGACAAGGACGACGAGTATCTGACGCATAACAGTCAGGATTTCCATGCCCATATGGGGTATCGCCTGGTGGGTGCCTTCGACCGCTGCGCCCAAAAGTTCGGCCGCTGGTACGACATGTGCTGGATGGAGCTGGTCCTTGCCGAGCGCACACCCAACCAACCCAAACCAATCTGGTTCCCCGACCTCCCCAAACCTACCATTTAGGGGCAGGTTTATTTTGGCAGGTTAGCCGATGGGCTCGGTGTATTTGGCGCGGTCGGTGCGCTGGATGCGCTTGGAGACATGGAGCGGTCGGCCGTCGGTGTCGTAGACGTAGTCGGTGATCAGGATCAGCGCCTGCCCGCGCTCAACGTTGAGCAAAAACGCCTCGTTTTGCGAGGCATAGCACACCTCAAAGGTCTTGTGCCCCTGTGCCGGCGCGCGATGGAATTCCTGGCGCAGCGTGGCGTAGAGCGAACCGTTGATATCGCGATCGATGAGTGCTTCAAAGCTCGGTGGTAGATAGGTGGTCTCCAGGCACAGCGGCGCATCGTCCAGATAACGCAGTCGGACAAGTTTGACGAGCTTGCTGCCCACGGCGACATCGAAGAACTTGGCCGCATTGCCCGCGGCCTTGGCAAAGCCCGAGTCCACCGTGCGCGTGGTGGGCTTCATGCCCTGGCCTTCGACCTGCTTGGTATAGCTCGAAAACACTAGGTTGTTCTCGTGGAGCGCCGGCGTGTCGGCCACAAAGGCGCCACGCCCGCGCTCGGTGCGCACCAGGCCCTCATCAACGAGCACCTTAAGGGCGTGGCGTACGGTGCTGCGCGACAGCCCCGATTCGTCCATGAGTTCCATCTCGGACGGCAGCTTGTCTCCGCGCGCGTAGGTGCCGGAGGCGATGCGGTCGCGCAGCATGCCCGCCAAGCGCTCGTATTGGGTCAGTCTCTTTTTAGATGAAGCGTTCATGCGATCAACCTGTATCTAACCTGTATGCGTATCTAATCAAGCATGTATTCAATACAACAACAAAACCGCTGTTAGCAAGTTATCGAAAACTGTATCAGCAAATTTTCTAAGACAAATATAGCATACAACTAGTCGACATAACCAAAACATGTATGTAACTTGTATGCCATCGAGAGCATCAAACGAGAAGAAAGGCTGATGCACGATGACTACTCAGGAACAGGTTAAGGACGTCGTCTCCCAGGTTTTGGCCGACAAGGCAGACAAGGGCGGCATCAAGCGCGTCGTGTGGATTGGCGCCGGCGGATCCAACGGCGGCAACTATCCTGCCCAGTACTTTATGGAGCACGAGGCCACGCAGGTCGTGAGCTCCAGCTACACCAGCAATGAGTTCGTGCACGCCACGCCCGCCTATGTCAACGAGAACACCCTGGCCGTCGTCGTGTCCATGCGCGGCACCAAGGAGACCATCGTCGCCGCCCAGGTCGCCAAGGACCACGGCGCCAGCACCATCGCCATCTATGTTGACGAGTCCGGCCTCACCGAGGTCTGCGACTACAAGATCCAGTACGACAGCCTGGCTGTCGACGAGTCCTGCATGGGTCGCACCAACTCTGCCGTCGTGACCATGATCGCCATGGAGCTTACGCAGCAGACCGAGGGCTATGCCGAGTATGAGACCGCTATGGCCGCCTTCGACCTGGTTGACCCCATCTATCGCAAGGCCGTCGAGTACACCCGTCCGCTCGCCGCCAAGTGGGCCGAGCAAAACGCCGACAAGCCCTGCATCAACGTGATGGCTCAGGGTCCGCTCTTTGGTGCCGCCTACGTCTTTAGCATCTGCAACGTGCAGGAGATGCTGCAGATCGACTCCTGCACCATCAACACCTGCGACTTCTTCCACGGCCCCTTCGAGATCCTGGACAAGCGCACCTCGCTGTTCCAGCTCATCAGCGTCGGCCGCAGCCGCTGCAACGACGAGCGCGGCATCCGCTTCGTCAACCAGTACGGTGGCGAGCGCGTCTATCAGCTCGACGCCAAGGAGCTCGGCCTCAACGACATCAAGGACAGCGTGAGCGAGTACTTCAATCACCTGATCTTTGCCCCGATCCTCAACAACGTGTACATGCGTGCGCTCTCTGCCGTCACCCACAAGGACTACATGACGCGCCGCTACATGTGGAAGTTGGACTACTAGGAGTATTAGTTCCGCCGTTCTACCGAACGGCGGACCAGCCGACGCTGCGCGCCCGGCATTTGGCCAATCTGCCGTTCAATTTCAAAGGCGCGACCAAAAGGTCAGCGCCTTTTCATTTCACGGCACCTTGGCTCAAATGACGGGCGCTCGCTGATGTTGCCAAAACGTCGGCGTCGCCGTGCTTGTTAAGGGATTGGTGCATTGGGGACAGGTTACTTTACACCAAGTTGGCGCATATGAACCTGACCCCTTTGCACCAATGGGTTGTAGCGGTAGAGCAGATTTTTCCGCTCGCCGATTTGTGTCTTGAAAAATGTATATAACGACTATAACGTAGTACGAAACATATTGGAAACAATACCGAGGAGGCTGCGTTGAAGAAGAGCAATCTGGGCTATGTGCTGGTGCTGATCGCCGCGCTTATGTGGGGCAGCATCGGAATCTTTGTAAACGGCATCTCGGCCATGGGCGTTTCGTCCCAGAGCATGGCTGCCTTTCGCTTGTTGGTCGGAGCGCTTATCTTGGCGCCGGTCCTGATGTTTATGGGCTGCCGTCCGGGTGAGGGGTCTACCGTGGCTCAGGGTCCGCTGGCCCTGTTCAAGGCAAGCCCTAAAGAGCTTGTTCCCTGTGCGCTTGTCGGCATCGTCGGTTTGGCCGCCGCCAACACCTGCTATTACGAGTGCATGGGCGAGGTGGGCATGTCCACGGCCTCGGTGCTGCTCTACACCTCGCCGGTGTTTGGCGTCATGCTCGGCCGCGTGCTTTATCGCGAGGACGTGACCCCCAACAAGCTCGTTGCCATTGTCTTTAACATCGTAGGCTGCGTGCTTGCAGTGACCAATGGCGACCTTTCCGGTTTTCATTTTTCGGTTTGGGGCGTCACGTCGGGCGTGATTGCAGGCCTTTGTGGTGCGTCGCTCGCGGTGTTTAGCCGAATAGCAACCAAGACGGTCCACCCGCTGGCTGTCACGTTTTGGGGCTTTGTTTTTGGCGGTGCGGTTATGGCAGCTATCGCGGCTCCGTGGCCGGATGTCGCCGCGGCAATGTCGCCACAGCTGCTGCTGCTGTTCCTTGGCTTTGGACTCATCCCCACAGCCGTTGCTTACATCTTATATATGCAGGGTCTGTCCATGGGGCTCGAGACATCGAAAGTTCCCGTCGTAATGTCTTTCGAGACGGTTGTCACCGTACTGGTGGGCATTGGTGTCTACGCCGAGCCCGCCGGCGCGATTAAAGTCCTGGGCATCGTGCTGGTGCTCGCGTCCATCCTGATTATGAACACCGACTTCTCCAAGCTGCGCAACAGTGTGTTTGTCGGTCATGTCATTGAGAGCATGACCTTTAAGCCCAACGCGTGGTGGACCGAAAAATCTCAGGACATGGATCTGTTTAAGGAACGCACCGGCATTGCGCTGGAACCCACCGTACAGGAAAGCCCCTGGTACTTCGTGCGATAGGGGATTGCGCGCAGGGTCTGACCTGGGGTTATCCAGCTAGCGCCGGCCTACCCAGCCCAACGTTTCAAGTACGTTAAACCCGTCAACGGTCGATTTTCACCCGCGAACGGTCTTTATACTAATTAGCAATATAAGCAACGTATAAGACGTTATAATGACCATAATGAAAAGGAGGAGGCAAGATGAATCAGATCATTCTCGCATCTCATGGCGGCCTGGCCGCAGGCGCCAAAGACACGCTCGAGATGGTTCTCGGCGACGTGTCGAACGTCCATGTCGTGTCGCTTGCTCGTGACGACAAGGAGCCCATCACCAATAAGGTGGACGCCATGATCGCCACGTTCAACGCGGACGACACCGTCTATGTGCTGACCGATATGCTCGGCAGCTCGGTCAACAACAGCATGGTCGAGCTTTCCAAGAACGGCACGAAGTTCACGGTTGTCAGCGGTTTCAACATCCCGCTGGCGCTCACGCTCGCTATGAGCCCCGTCCCCGTCAAGGGTGCCGAGCTCGCAGCCCTCATCAACGAGGCCCGCACCGGTCTGACCAACCCCAACGCACCGGTCGAGGCTGCCGCGGCTCCCGCCAAGAAGGCCAAGGCGTCCCGTCACAGTTCCGGTCCCGCCAAGATCGTCCTCGCACGTCTTGATTACCGTCTGCTGCACGGCCAGGTCGTCTTTACCTGGACCACCAAGGTTCAGGCCGAGCGCATCATCGTCGTCGACAACGCCGCCGCCAACGATGACATCAAGAAGGGCGCTCTTAAGCTGGCCAAGCCCCAGGGCGTGCGCCTGAACGTCTTCACCGTCGAGCGTGCCCTCGCCAAGATGGACAAGCTCAACACCCTCGGCGAGCGCGTCATGTTCGTCTTTGGCAACACTGCCGAGATGCTGCAGTTCTGCCAGGGCTACAAGCTCGACGCCATCAACCTGGGCGCCACCGCCAACCACGACGGTGCCGATCAGGTCGGCGGCAAGGACAGCTCCGTCTTTCTCGACGCCACCCAGAAGGCCGACGTCAATCAGCTGCTCGACATGGGCATCAAGCTCTATGTTCAGCAGACCCCTACGTATCAGAGCGTCGACATCGACGCCAAGCTGTAATCAACCAGGCTTTTGCCTGACTGAAAGGAGAAGGGTATGAATACGTTCATCAGTGCGGTGCTCGTCGGCCTCGTCGGCGTGTTCTGCATGTGGGACTCCCGCCTGCTCGGTCGTCTTAACTTCGAGCAGCCCCTCGTTGGCGCTACGCTCGTCGGTCTGCTGCTGGGCGATGTGCCCACCGGCCTTGCCGTCGGTGCCGCCGTCGAGCTCGTGTCCATGGGCCTGGTGCAGGTCGGCGCCGCCGTTCCGCCCGATATGGTCCTGGGCGGCATCGTGGCCGCTGCCTTTGCGTGCCTGACCGATGCTTCCGCCGAGACCGCCATGACGATCGCCATCCCGGTCGCCGTCCTGGGTCAGCTTCTCGGCATCGTGTTCCGTTCCATCATCGCCGCCCTCACCCATGTGGCAGATAGCGCGATCGATAACGGAAAGTTCAAGACCGCCTACCGTATGCACATCTGCGCCGGCTCCGGTCTGTACGCCGTCATGTACTTCCTGCCGATCTTCCTCGCCGTTTTTGTTGGCACCGACCTGGTTCAGGCCATCGTCAACATGGTTCCCGAGTGGCTGTCCACTGGTCTTAACGTTTCGACCAAGATCATGACCGCCTACGGCTTGGCCCTGCTGCTCACCATGATGATCAAGAAGGGTATGACTCCGTTCCTGTTCATCGGTTTCCTGCTCGCCGCTTACCTCAACCTGTCCGTCATCGCGGTCGCTCTGATCGGTGTGTGCCTGGCTGTCGTCTTCATGGGCTTCAAGTTCAACGGTTCCCATGCAGCCGCCGGTGTCGATTCCGACTACGATCCGCTCGAAGACGACGAAGACTAAGGAGGAACACACTATGGCAACCGCAACCAAGGACGTGTCCCTGAACAAGAAGGTCAGCCAGTTCTTCTGGCGCTCCTGGGCCATCCAGGCCTCTTGGAACTACGAGCGTCAGATGAACATGGGCTTCCTCTACGGCATGGTTCCCACGCTCGATCGCCTCTATCCGGACGAGTCCGACCCCAAGCAGCTCGCTGCTAAGAAAGAGGCTTACCACCGTCACATGGCGTTCTACAACTGCACCCCGCAGACGAGCGCCTTTATCCTGGGCCTCACCGCCTCCATGGAGGAGGAGTACGCCAAGGATCCCGAGAACTTCGATCCCGATTCGATCAACGCGGTCAAGACCTCCCTCATGGGTCCGCTTTCCGGCATCGGTGACTCCTTCTTCCAGGGCACCATCCGCGTTATCGCCTTTGGCCTGGGCGTTCAGCTGGCTCAGCAGGGCTCCATCATGGGCCCGATCCTGGCCATGCTCATCTCCATCGTCCCCTCTGTGCTGCTTACTTGGTTCGCCGCCAAGATGGGCTATCAGGGCGGCCACGAGTACCTGAGCAAGCTTCAGGGCGGCGACCTCATGGAGAAGCTCATGTATGTCTGCGGCATCGTGGGTCTTATGTCCGTGGGCGGCATGATCGCCACGCTGATCGGCGCCACCACCCCGCTGCAGTTCGCTGAGGGCACCGTCGTTATCCAGGACATCCTGGACGGCATGATGCCCCAGATGATCTCCCTTGGCCTCACCGGCCTTATGTACTGGCTCATCAAGAAGAACGTCAACACCGGTTGGCTTCTCGTGATCGCCATCGTGGGCGGCATCGCCCTCTCCGCGGCCGGCATTCTGGCCTAGTCGCGACCAAGCGCCTAACCGCTTTCCCCCGGGGGCCTGCCTGGCATCCCATACCCCAGGCAGGCTTCCATCCCCAAAATGCGACAATGGGACAGTCCCCTTGTCGCATCCTCAACGGACCGGCGACTCGGTCCAAACCACGGTAACCCTGCGAGCGCCCGGCAATGTGGCGCCGCAAAAATCGAAAGGAATGTGTCAGATGTACGAGATCGACCTTAACCTCCCTAAGCAGATCGTCGCTGACGTCCTGTCCAACCACGAGATCCACAGTGTCGCCTTCGTCGGCTGCGGTGCTTCCATGTCCGACCTGTACCCCGCCAAGTACTTCCTGGCCAACAACACGGACAAGCTGAACGTTCAGATCTTCACCGCTAACGAGTTCAACTACGACACGCCTTCCTGGGTCAACGAGCACACCTTCGTGATCACCTGCTCCCTCGGTGGCTCCACGCCCGAGACCGTCGAGGCCAACAAGACCGCCAAGAAGCACAACTGCCCGGTCGTCTCCCTCACCAACAAGGCTGGCTCCGCTCTGACCGTCGACGCTGACTACGTCATCGTTCACGGCTTCCACGCCAACTTCGCTGCCAAGTGCGAGAAGCCCGGCTACGCCATCGCTCTTGCTGTCGAGATTCTTCAGCAGACCGAGGGCTATGACCACTACGAGGACATGATCACCGGCCTCACCAACGTCTTCGAGCTCTGCGAGAACGCTGCTCAGTCCTGCAAGAAGCTCGCCAAGAAGTTCGCTGAGGACTTCAAGGACGACAAGATGATTTACTTCATGGCCTCTGGTGCCTCCGAGAAGATGGCTTACTCTCACGCCGCCTTCCTGTTCACCGAGATGCAGTGGATCGACGCCGCCGCCTACAACACCGGCGAGTACTTCCACGGCCCGTTCGAGGTTTCCACCGAGGGTAAGCCCTACGTCTTCTTCATGTCCGATGGCGCTACCCGTCCGATGGACGCCCGCGCCCTCACCTTCCTTGAGCGCATGGGCGCCAAGGTCGCTCTGATCGACTCCAAGGACTACGGCCTGGCTGACGCCGTGCCCGCGAGCGTCGTCACCTACTTCAACCCGCTGCTGCACCTCGCCGTTATGCGCGAGTACGGCAACCAGATCGCTGAGGCCCGTCAGCACCCGCTGACCATGCGTCGCTACATGTGGAAGCTTTCCTACTAATCACAAGTAAGTAGACCTTACGGGTTGATTGAGAGGGGATGGGGTTTGCGCCCCGTCCCCTTTTTTGCTCTTGGGAGGGCACGCCTGTCGCGTCGCAAAACCCAGGATAAAACCTACCAAAATAAACCTGTCTCTATTTGGCAGGTGGGAGGAGATGCGTATGATCAAAGCAGTGCTGTTTGACATGGACGGCGTGCTGGTCGATACCGAGTGGTTCTACAACCGTCGTCGCGTGGCGTTTATGGAGGAGAAGGGGTTCCACTTTGACGAGATCCCCGATCTTTCGGGGTCTAACGAGCCGGCCATTTGGGAGGCGCTGGTGCCCGACGATGTTGAGCTGCGCGAGCGCCTTCGCGTGGAGTACAAGCAGGTCTACAGCCCGGACCACCCCGTTCCGTATGCCGAGCTGCTCAACGAGCAGACGGAGCCGGTGATGCGCGCACTGCACGAGCGCGGCGTGAAGTGTGCCATCGCGAGCTCGTCTTATCGTGAGCTCATTGACGAGCTGGTAGAGATTGCCGGTATCGCCGATGTGCTGGACTACACCATCAGCGGTCACGAGTGCAGTGCGTTTAAGCCCGACCCCGAGATCTACCTGCGTGCCATGGAGGCGCTGGGGGTGGAGCCTGCCGAGTGCCTGGTTATCGAGGATTCGCCTTTGGGGATCGAGGCTGGCAAACGTTCCGGCGCCCGCGTCCTGGCACTGCGTCCGCACGAGGGCGTCAACCTCGATCAATCGCGAGCCGATGCCGTTATTGATAATCTGACCGACATTTTGGCCGCTTTGTAGTGTCAATCCGCCGCGAGAAGCACGGGTTCAAACGTTTTTTGCGGTGGACTGGCTCAATTTGGTTTCGATTTTGATCCGTTTGGCTTCGATTCGGACTAAGTGAGTAGACTTTTTGGCGCAGGCCGAGCACAATGCATATCTTCCTTTGTAAAACCGACGCTCCTATAAGTTGTCAAGAGGCAGTTTGCGGGAGCGTTCTCTCCA
>CAUEUQ010000047.1:0-16695 GCA_959021215.1 uncultured Collinsella sp.
CGCCCCGCAGTGCCCGCTTCCCCCGAGAACAATTATCAGTGCAGGTAGACGGCTTGTCGATTTTCGAAAAAGCCGACTATGGTTGACCCCTGCGGCTTAAACGTAGTAGATAGGCCCTTTTCGTGGCGCAGCACTACTGCACCCCAAATTGGTACCTCGAGCCTGTTATAAGTTGCTGTGAAATACGGACGGTTGATAATCAAGGCGCGCTATACGGCTTTCTATATCTCACTATACTTTGCTGTACGTCGCTATACTTTGCTATAACTTGACAATAATCGGCCCGTTACCATCCGGGATATAACGGACCCCAAGCCAACGCTGGCTTGGGGTCCGTCTTGTACCATGGCTCTTTTTGACTATGAGCGCTCGTATTTCGTGGCCCGCCCGGTTCCCTGCCTTACGATTGCATTCCGTTCAAGCAGAGATTCGAGTGCCGCCAACGTCCGCATGCGGCTCAGCCCCGTCTGTTTTTCAATCTCGCTTCGCGACATAATTCGACCGCCCGACAAGGCTTTGAGAACCTGGACCTCTTCCTCGGACCCTTCAAGGGCATCGGTAACGGGCAATGTGACGGCCACCATGCCGCCGCGAACATCAAAAATTGGTTGATTGATCGAATCGCGATAGGCACGTCTAATGCGCGCGATTCCCGTACCAAATTTCTCGATGTAATCCAGCTTTAAGAAGGCCTCTGCAACGATGGGGTTTCTGAGCACGGATATCTGCCCATACAGGTATTGTTCCGTCGTCAAACCGGCGGGCAGCGATCCAGGAGAGGTCACAACGACGCGATCATCGTACAGGGCAATTTGAACGTTCGCTCGAACGTCCCACGTCCGATGCACCAAAGCATTTGCGACAGCTTCGCGAAACGCCTCGAGAGGAATTCGATCGGTTTGGACGCGCTCCATCCCTTCGATACGCTCATAACGGTAGTAGCGTGCAAACATAGCTACCGCCCTGTCCACCTGCTCAATTGCGGATACATTTGTCGCCGTTTCGCGATCCAAGATCACATCCTCGGTATCACCAAAACGGACGCAATCGATGCCCGGAAAATCATTCTTATCCGCCAAAATCGCCGCAGCGTTGGTATAGCCGTCCTTGCCGAGCAAGCGAAGCGTGCGCATAATATCCGACGTTAGTTCAGAAATGCCGAGATGTTCAACACACTTATGCTCGAGCGTGTGAAAACTCAAGTCCTGGCGAGCCGACGTGAGCGCGTCGAACGTTACGTTGCTGCCTTCGAGCGTCAGCCTGCCATACTCAAACCGGTCGACCTCCACTGTTGCCGAATCGTTTCGCCTGTAGGCCTTTCCCTTGCTTCGATAGGGTTTGTCCTGGCCCTCATAAACCGTAAGGATTACGGTCCCGTGTTTCTCATCGGGCTCGAGCGTGTAACGGGGAGCGGGGTCCAAGCTGTCATTAATCATGTTCTCGATGCGGAGACACTCTGCGACCGGATCCGCAAGGCCGACAACCACGCCCTCGTCATCAACGCCAAACTCAATCTTGCCCGTCCCGTAGTTTGCATAGGCGCTCACCGTTTTAAGAAACGTCGGCGTAACGCTTTCCTTATATTCGACTGTAGGGCTCTCTCTAACAACCATATGCACAACCTCTTCGTTTCGTACTATTCATGACCGTATTATAAGACGAAAACCGTTTGCGTACTGATTTATCCAAGACGTAAACGGTTTTCGTCTTGATTTGCGTACGGAATTAAGACGCATAATTTCGCTTTCGTATGGCTCAGTATCGGACGCAGACTGTTTTCGCCTGTCAATACATCTGCAATCCAAACGAAACGAGCCCCGAGCTCGCATGAACTCGGGGCTCTTTGTGCCGCACATCTATGAGAGGAGCAATTCGATGCGTACGGGCGCTACTCCATGAAGCCGCCCTGGGATGGCGGCAACCTCGTCGAGGAGACCATCCGCACTCACCGTGGCGTGGCCGACGCCATCGCCACGCGCAACCCCACCGTAGCGCACGACGCGATGTATTTGCATCTGGTGTACAACCGCAACATGATTGCGGAAGTCGCACAGACAAAAGGCATTTAAGGCTCGACAATGATCTTTCTTTGATAAAACGCAAGCGGCGGCCGTCCCAAAACGGGGCGGCCGCCGTGTTTTGCTATCGACTGGCGCAATGGAATCAGGTTTACATGCATCAACTTGGTGCAAACTAACCTGACTCCCATGCACCAAGGGAGCGACTAGAGCTCGCAGGCAACCTTGTAGCCATCGCCAATGGCGTCGCGGATATTGCCGCACTTGTTGGCGTCGCCCAGCACGTGGACAGCAACGCCAGCGGCGGCAAGGTCGTCGGCCAACTTGGTGTTGGGACGATAGCCCATGGCAAGCACCAGCGTATCGGCATCGGCGATGGTGTGGACCTCGCCATCCTTCTCGTAGCTGATAGTGTCCTCGGTAATCTCGGTCACCTTGGCCTCGGTCAGCACGTGAACGCCCTTGGAGAGCATGCGCGTGATGAGAACCGCGCGACCGGCACCACCCTCGTTGGCGGCGAGCGTCTTGGTCATCTCGATAACAGTGACATCACGGTTGGCCGGCGACAGGTCGTTGACCAGCGGGGCCAGGTAATCTGCCGTCTCGCAACCGACGGTGCCGCCGCCCACGATGACGATCTTCTTACCCGGGAAAGCCTTGCCGCCCAGCAGGTCGTCGGCCGTCATAACCTGCTTAAAGCCCTGCATGAAGGCCGGAGCGATGGGCTCGGCGCCATAAGCTAGGACAACCTCGTAACCCGCGTAGTCGCGCTGAATGTCCTCGGCAGTAAGCTCGGTGCCAAATATGCACTTCACGCCCGCCTCGGCCAGGCGGCGATACTGGTACTTGATCACGCGGGTGAGCTCCTGCTTTGCCGGCGGCACGGCCGCGATGCGCATCTCGCCACCCGGTTCGTCCTGTTTATCCACGAGCACCACGTTATGACCGCGCTTGGCGGCAATGTAGGCTGCCTCCATACCCGCAGGACCAGCACCCACAACGAGTACGTTCTTGGCCTCGGCGGCAGGCTCGTAGCCAGCCTCGTCGCGCTCCACGTCCGGGTTGACGGTGCAGGAGATGCGCTTGCCGAACATGATGCCGTTCAGGCAGCGCAGGCAACCGATGCAGGGGCGGATGTCGTCGGCGTTGCCGGCAGCAGCCTTGTTGCAGAACTCGGCATCGCACAGATTGGCGCGGCCCATCATGCAGATATCGGCAGCACCGTCCTCGATCAGCTCCTCGGCAATCCATGCCTCGTTGATGCGGCCGACCGTGGCGACGGGAATGTTCACATGCTTCTTGATCTCACGCGAGCAGGCGGCATGCGAGGCCTGCTGCGTACCGGCGGCGGGAATCGCGGAGCCGCGCTTGATGGTAGTACCGCCCGACACGTGGATCATGTCGACGCCGGCTTTCTCCAGGCGACGCGAGACGTAGATCATGTCGTTGAGGGTCAGGCCGCCATCGGTGTACTCATCGCCCGAGATACGGACGTCGATGATGAAGTCCTTGCCGCAGCGCTCGCGAATCTCGGCGATGACCTCGAGCAAGAAGCGCATGCGGGCGTCGAGCGAGCCGCCGTACTCGTCGGTGCGTTTGTTATAGAGCGGAGTCAAAAAGCCGCCGAGCATACCGTGGGCGTGCGCCGCATGGACCTCGACGCCATCGACACCGGCCTTCTGCATACGCACGGCAGCGTCGCCAAACTGATGCGTGAGCTCGTGAATCTCATCGACCGTGATGGGGCGCGGCGCCTCGCGGGCATAGGACGGGCCCACAAAGGACGGAGCGATCAGGCGCGGCGTGCCCGGAATGTTAAAGGCCATGTAGGCGGGGTGGAAGAGCTGCGGCATGATCTTGCAGCCGTACTCGTGGACGGCTGCGGCGAGCTTTTCCCAGCCGGGGATAAACGTGTCGTCGTAGCAGCACATGTCACCCGGCAGATAGGTATAGGTGGGCTCGACCGTCACGACCTCGGTAATGATGAGGCCCACGCCGCCCTTGGCGCGGGCACGGTAATGATCGACCAAGTCGTCGGTCACATAGCCGTGATCGGCCAGGTTGGTGGACACCGGCGGCATAAAGACGCGGTTCTTGACCTCGGTCGTACCGACCTTGATCGGGCTAAAGAGCATCGGGTAGGCGGATGACTCCATACAGGCTTCCTTTCGTTTGAGCCGCTCGGCGGCAGTTGCTAACGTACCTATCGTATCAGTATCCGCCGCATTCGCACTCGCTCGCACTCCCCACCTTCAATCCCGACCCTCACAAAAAAGTTGCGGTGGAATACGGAGTAGATAAGACTTTTGACAGGCAAAACAGTCCGTATTCCACCGCAACTGATGGGCGGAGTGGAATTGAGGGCTCAGATAGTCAGTCATGCCCTCATCCGCCACTCCCTCACCTACAGTGCGCCGTCCAGCATAAGGTTCACCTTGAGCACGTTGACCGTGGGCTCGCCGAAGACGCCGAGGAAACGGCCCTTGGTGCACTGGGCGATGATCTCGCGCACCTCGCCTTCGCTCTTGCCCGTGGCCTTCGCCAGGCGCGGGACCTGGTACTCGGCGGCATCGGGGGAGATCTCCGGGTCGAGGCCTGAGCCGGAACACGTCACCAGGTCGACGGGCACAGCGTCCATATCGGCATCGGGGTTGGAGGCGCGGATCTTCTTCACGCGCGCGTCCACAAGCTGCCGGTACTCCTCACTCGCCGGGGACAAATTGGACGGGGTGCCGTAGGCCATGAGCCCACCGTCCTCCCCCTCGACGATAGTCACGTTCTGGATGCGGCCCCACATGTGATCCTCATCCTCGAAGTTCTGGCCGATCAGCTCGGAGCCCACGATCTTGTCGTCGACCGTAATGAGTGAACCGTTCGCCTGATACGGGAACGCAACCTGGGCGATGCCGGTCACGACGAGCGTATAGCCCAGGCCGCAGACAACGGTAAACAGCGCGAACACGCCCAGTGCGCGCGATGCAACACCTTTGAACATACAAACCTCCACTTACATAATGCCGCAGAACGCGAGCAGCATGTCGATGAGCTTGATGAATACGAACGGGGCAACGATGCCGCCCAGACCCCACACGAGCAGGTTGTGGATCAACAGCTGTCCGGACGGTACCTCGCGGTACTTAACGCCCTTCAGCGCGGCCGGGATCAGCGCGACGATAACGAGCGCGTTATAGATGATGGCCGAAAGAACCGCGGACAGCGGGCTTGCCAGACCGAGGATGTTGAGCGCGCCAAGGCCCGGGTAGATCGGCGAGAACAGGGCCGGGATGATAGCGAAGTACTTCGCCATGTCGTTGGCCACCGAGAAGGTCGTGAGCGAACCGCGGGTCATGAGCAGCTGCTTGCCGATACGCACAACCTCGATGAGCTTGGTAGGGCTGGAGTCGAGGTCGACCATGTTGCCGGCCTCCTTGGCAGCCTGGGTGCCCGTGTTCATGGCCACGGCGACGTCGGCCTGGGCCAGAGCGGGCGCGTCGTTGGTGCCGTCGCCGGTCATGGCGACCAGGTGCCCCTCACGCTGGAACTCGCGGATCTTCTCGAGCTTGCCTTCAGGGGTGGCCTCGGCCAGGAAGTCGTCAACGCCGGCCTCGGCGGCGATTGCCGCGGCGGTGAGCGGGTTGTCGCCCGTCACCATGATGGTCTTGATGCCCATCTTGCGCAGGTCGGCGAACTTCTCCTTAACGCCGGACTTGATGATGTCCTTGAGGTACACAACGCCCAGCACGCGGCAGTTCTTGGTCACGACCAGCGGGGTGCCGCCAGCCTTGGCGATGCGCTCGACGGCCTCGTCGCACTCCTGCGAGAACACGCCGCCGGCTGCCTCCACATAGGTGCGCACGGAATCGGCAGCGCCCTTGCGGATCTCATTGCCCTCGTAGTTCACACCGGACATGCGGGTCGCCGCGGTGAAGGGGATGAACTCCATACCCTTATCCTCGAGCGTGCGGCCGCGCAGACCGAACTGCTCCTTGGCGAGCACGACGATGGAACGGCCTTCGGGGGTCTCGTCAGCCAGCGAGGAAAGCTGGGCGGCATCGGCCAGCTCCGCGGGATCGATGCCGTCGACCGGGATGAACTCGGCGGCTTGGCGGTTACCCAGGGTGATGGTACCGGTCTTGTCGAGCATGAGGATGTCGACGTCGCCGGCGGCCTCGATGGCGCGGCCGGACATGGCCAGCACGTTGGCCTCGTTCAGACGGCTCATGCCGGCGATGCCGATGGCGGAAAGAAGGGCGCCGATGGTAGTGGGAGCCAGGCACACGAGCAGCGCCACGAGCGTGGTCACGGCCGTGGGGTTGTCCATGTCGTTAAGACCGACCGAGAAGCAGGAGTAACAATACAGGGCCAGCGTGACCAGGATAAAGACGATGGAGAGGGCCACCAGGAAGATCTCCAGAGCGATCTCGTTAGGGGTCTTCTTGCGCGCGGCACCCTCGACCATCGCGATCATCTTGTCCAGGAAGCTCTGGCCGGGCTCACTGGAGATCTTGACGATGATCCAGTCGGACAGCACCGTGGTACCGCCGGTAACGGCAGAGCGGTCGCCGCCGGCCTCGCGGACCACGGGGGCGGACTCGCCGGTGATGGCGGACTCGTCAACGGAAGCAGCGCCCTCGATGACGTCGCCGTCGCCGGGAATCTGCTCGCCGGCGCGTACGATCACCAGGTCGCCGCGCGTGAGCTCGGTGCCGGGAACGACGGTGAAGTGCTCCTTGTCCTCAACGGACTCGATGCGATGGGCCTCGACATCCTTCTTGGCCGCACGCAGGGAATCGGCCTGGGCCTTACCGCGGCCCTCGGCAAGCGCCTCGGCGAAGTTCGAGAACAGGTCGGTGAGCCACAGGATGACCGCGATGGCGACCACATAGTAGGTGGGCACACCCGCGTCCTGCACACCGAAGATGGAAGCGGCGGCCAGGACGGAGGTCATGACGGCGGAAAGCCACACCAGGAACATGACCGGGTTTTGAATCTGAACGCGAGGATCCAGCTTGGCAAACGAGTCGCGGACCGCGCGGCCCATCATGTCTTTTTGCATAGTCATAAATCTGCGCCCTCTTTTACGCAATCATCTGGAAGAACTCGGCAACGGGGCCAAGCGCCAGAGCCGGGAAGAAGCTCAGGGCACCGATCAGCAGAACGATGAACACGAGCAGGAATACGAACATGCCGTTGGTGGTAGACAGGGTACCGGCGCTCTCGGCGACCTTACTCTTCTTGGCCAGCGAGCCGGCGATAGCCAGCGTACCGATGATGGGCATGAAGCGGGCGAACAGCATCTCGAGGCCGAGCATGACGTTGATCCAGGGAATGTTGCAGTTCATGCCTGCAAACGCCGAGCCGTTGTTGCCGCCGCATGAAGTGAAGGCATACAGCACCTCGGAGAAGCCGTGCGCGCCACCATTGTTGAGCTGGTCGGCAAGACCGGGCACCATGCAGGCGATGGCCGAGCACACCAGAATGGCAAACGGAGTTGCCAAGCACAGGACAACTGCCCAGCGCATCTCGCCCGGCTCGATCTTCTTGCCCAGGAACTCAGGCGTGCGTCCGACCATGAGGCCGGCGATGAACACTGTGAGGATGGCGAAGCCGATCATGCCGTACAGGCCGCAGCCCACGCCGCCGAAGACGACCTCGCCCAGAGCAATCTGGAGCATCTGGACAAAACCGCCCAGCGGGGTGTAGGAGTCGTGCATGGAGTTAACCGAGCCGTTGGAAGCAGCCGTCGTGAAAGCGGACCAGGTAGAAGAGGAGGCGATACCGAAACGGCTCTCCTTGCCCTCCATGTTGCCGCCGGCCTGGCCGTCGGTCATCTCGATATTGACCGCTCCGCCATCGGCCAGCTGCGGGGTGCCCGCATGCTCGTTGACGGCGATGATGCCGGTGAAGATCACCAGCAGGATGAACATGGCGGCAAAGATGGCCTTGCCCTGCTTGGTGTTCTTGACGCCGATACCGAAGGCGAAGCAACAGGCGGCCGGGATCAGCAGCAGGCTGGTCATCTCGATGATGTTGGCGAAGGCACTGGGGTTCTCATACGGATGGGCGGAGTTCACGCCGAAGAAGCCGCCGCCGTTGGTGCCGGACTGCTTGATGGCGACCTGGGGAGCCGCGGGACCCTGGGGCAGGAACTGCTCGGTGACCACGCGCGCGCCCTCGACAACCTTACCGTCGACCTTGACCGTGTCGCCCTCGATCTGGGCGCCGTCGATGACGCTCCAGCCGCCGTCCGCATTAGGCTGAACAGCGACGGGCTCTACGAGCTCAGCCTTCTGAGCCGGCTGGAAGTTGGAGATGACGCCACCGGCAGCCAGGCAGATGCCGAACACGAGGTTCAGCGGGATGAGCACATACAGGACGGTGCGGGTGAGGTCGACCCAGAAGGAACCCAGACCCTGCTCCTTGACCTGACGGAAGCCGCGGATCAGCGCGAACATGACCGCAATACCGGTGCCGGCGGACAAGAAGTTTTGCACGGTGAGGCCCATGAACTGCACAAGGTAGGACAGGGTGGTCTCACCGGAATAGGACTGCCAGTTGGTGTTGGTTATGAAGGAAGCAGCCGTATTGAACGACAGGTCCCATGACACACCCGGCAGGTGCTGGGGATTGCCTGGCAAGAAGGACTGAAGCGCCTGGATTGCCACAAGAGCCACGAGGCCGATCCCCGAAAAGACCAGCACGCTCGCCAGATAGCGCCTACACCCCATCTGCTCTGCCGCGTCGATGCGAAGCAGACGATAGACGCCGCGCTCCACAGGAGCAAGCACAGGCGACAGGAACGTATGCTCACCATCCATGATATGGGCCATGAACCGACCGAGCGGAACAGCCAGGACGACGAGCACGGCAAAGTACAAGATGTACTGAATCGCAGCGTCCATAGTTTACGAATCACTCCTCATCAGAATGTAGATGTAATAGATAAGGAGTCCAATGCAGACGACTCCGATGATGGGAATGAGGATGTTCATTCACCGCCCCTTTCACGCGCGGTCCGATGCCTCGGACGCCTGCTCTCGCAAGCGCCTGGGGACAGTAAACGCTTCTAGGGATTAAAGAGGCGTGAGGGCTGGGGCTCACGACCTTAAGATGCCGTAAAGATGCAGGTAAAAAGCACTATTGCGGCTGCAGCGCGCCTATACTCGACCTCGCGAGCATACAGTGGCGTCCTCACCGCGTATGCACGCATGGACAACGCTTCAGAAAGGCTACGCTATGCAGCGCGACGCATCGGACACTCGCGTCAATCCAGACCTCATCCTCAAGGCAATTGAGAAAGACGAGGTCGCCGATGACGCTCGAACCAGCCGGGGACACCTCAAGATTTTCTTTGGCTACGCTGCTGGCACAGGCAAAACCTATGCAATGCTTCAAGCCGCCCACGCCGCCAAGCGGCGAGGTGTCGACGTCGTCGCGGGATACATCGAGCCGCACGAACGTCCGACAACTGCCCATCTTGCACAAGGGCTTGAGAACGTGCCCTGTAAACTCATCGAGCACAACGGCATTGCGCTCAGCGAGTTCGATCTAGATGCGGCTATCGAACGCGCCCCTCAGCTCATCCTTGTCGACGAGCTCGCCCATACGAATGCGCCGGGGTCTCGCCACGACAAACGCTATCAAGACGTCGAGGAACTTCTACATGCGGGCATCGACGTCTATACGACCGTGAACGTTCAGCATATCGAGAGCCTAAACGACATGGTTGCATCCATCACCGGCGTTGTCGTGAGCGAACGAATCCCCGACCGTATCTTCGATGATGCCGACCAGGTCGAGCTCGTCGACATAGAGCCCGAAGACCTACTTGAGCGCCTTCGCGCCGGCCTCGTCTACCGTCCCGCACAAGCCGACCGAGCGCAACAGCATTTTTTTACCGTCGAGAACCTCACCGCACTCCGAGAAATCGCGCTGCGCCGCTGCGCCGATCGCACCGGCCACCTCACAGACGCCGCACGCGTGCTGGGAAACCGTGACTACTACACCAGGGAGCGTATCTTAGTCTGCGTCTCCCCGGCGCCGACCAATCCCCGCATCGTCCGTGCCGCCGCACGCATGGCGAAAGCGTTTCGCAGCGAGCTCGTCGCCCTGTTCGTAGAGAGCCCGCGCACGCAAGCCATGAGCGATGATGAGCGCGCCAAGCTTGCAGCCAATATCGCCCTAGCCGAGCAGCTCGGAGCACATATGGAAACCGTCTATGGCGACGACATCGCGTTTCAGATCTCCGAGTTCGCGCGCCTGTCGGGTATTTCGAAGATCGTCATGGGGCGCACGGGCGAGCGCAGCAGCGTCCGTCAGGCCCTCTTCGGCCGCAAATCTCTCGTAGAACAGCTCATAACATTCGCCCCGAACCTCGACATTTACATCATTCCAGAACAGTCGACTCCGCCCTCCCGGCCCAAAGGACGCCGCCGTGCGCTCGCCCCGCAGCCGCCCAGCAGCCGAGACGCGCTTCGCACGCTGGCCCTCTCTCTTGTCGCCACGGCGATCGGCACGGCTTTCCGCCATCTGGGATTTGCCGATTCCAGCATCATATCCCTCTATATCCTCACGGCCCTGCTGACCGCCGTCACCACGACGGGGCGTATCTGCACGATCGTATCGAGCGTACTTTCTGTAGTGCTTTACAACTTCTGCTTCGTCACGCCTCTGTTTTCGCTCGCCAGCTACGACCGAAGCTATCTGGTCACGTTCGGCATCATGTTCGCTACCGCTATGGTCGCCGGCGAGTTAACTGCGCGCATCGCCGACAACGCTCGCACCTCCGCCGAGAACGCATTCAAAACACGTGTACTCCTCGAAACGAACCAGCTCTTGCAGCAAGCCCATAGCGCGGAGGAGTGCGCCCGCGTCGCCATGAACCAACTCATCAAACTGCTAAAACTCGACGTGGTCTTCTACACCGCCGAACACGGCACGCTCGGCAAGACGCTCTATGAGTCCGCTGGCACCGAAAACCGATCCACGTCGCTGCTCACCGACTACGAGCGCGCCGTTGCAACCTGGACCTACACCAACAACAAGCGCGCAGGCGCAAGCACGCGGACCCTGCCTGAGGCGCGCTGTCTCTACCTCGCGGTTCGCACCGGCGACAAGGTATTCGGTGTCATCGGCATCGACCTGGAGGGGCGCGAGATCGAAGCCTTCGAGCATTCGATCGTCCTATCTATCGTGGGTGAATGCGCCTTGGCGCTCGAAAGCGACCGGGCGGCGCAAGAGCGCGAAGAGGCTGCGGTCTTGGCGAAAAACGAGCAGCTGCGCGCCAACCTTTTGCGCTCCATCGGCCACGATTTGAGGACACCCCTCACGGCTATATCCGGATCTGCGGCAATCCTTCGGAAGAGCGACGAGAAGCTCAGCCTCGAACAACGCTGCGATCTTGCCGATGCCATCTACGACGACTCCCTCTGGCTTATCGATACCGTGGAGAACCTCCTCGCCATCACACGCGTCGAGGACGGCACCATTCGCCTCAACTTAACATCCGAGCTTATCGACGAGGTCATCGAGGCCGCCCTCAGCCATGTCGCCCAAGCATCGCATGGACGCGCCGTCACCATCGAGCGCACTGACGACATCCTGCTGGTACGCATCGACGTCCATCTCATCATGCAGGTGCTTACGAATCTCATCATGAACGCCTTCAAATACACGCCCGAGGACTCGACTGTCACCATCGGCGCACGTCGCGAGGGTGCGTTCGTCGTGGTGGACGTCGCAGACGATGGGCCGGGCGTGGCAGACTGCGACAAGCCTCATATCTTTGAGCGCTTCTTCACCTCAAGCAATACGCAGCCCGTGGATTCGCGTCGAAGCATCGGCCTTGGGCTGTCGCTCTGCCGCTCCATCGTGGAGGCGCATGGCGGCGTCATCGAAGTTCGCGACAACCACCCCCATGGGGCCATCTTCCGTTTTACCCTGCCCGCCGAGGAGATCGAGATTCATGAATAATGCCGCTAAGCCACGCATCCTCCTGGTCGAAGATGACCTGACCGTTCAAAACCTCGTTTCGACCGCGCTTGACCTCCACGGCTATGTCGTGAGCAAGGTTTGCAACGGCCAGGCCGCCATCATGGATGCGGTGTCGCACGGCCCCAGCCTCATCATGCTCGACCTCGGCCTTCCCGACATTGACGGTATCGAGGTCATCACGAAGATCCGAAGCTGGTCGGCAGTCCCCATTATCGTCATTTCGGCGCGCACCGAAGATTCCGACAAGATTGCAGCACTTGACGCAGGGGCAGACGACTACCTCACCAAGCCCTTTTCTGTGGATGAGTTGCTCGCGCGCGTCCGTGCGAATTTGAGGCGCTCCTCGATGGCGTCGAACGAGTCGACAGAAGCAAGCACGTTCGACAACGGTCCGCTGCATATCGACTACGCCGCGGGATACGCGACGAAAGACGGACGCGAGCTCTCGCTTACCCCGACCGAGTACAAATTGCTCGTCCTTCTAGCGAAAAACGTCGACAAGGTGCTCACCCACACCTTCATCACCCGCGAGATATGGGGCACGAGCTGGGACAGCGATCTGGCGAGCCTGCGCGTGTTCATGCGCACCCTGCGCAAGAAGATCGAGGCAGACCCCTCTCACCCCAAGATGATTCAGACGCACATGGGTGTCGGGTACCGCATGCAGCGTCTCTAGCCCACCCCACAAAAGTGAAAAACACCCCGCGAACGGATGCTCGCGAGGCGCTTAGATGTCTGGGCCTTACTTGATACCGCGGCCCAAGTCTTCGGCGATTTTGTCCACGCCCTTAAGTGCGGCGCACGTCTTTTTGTTGGAGCAATGCCCCGTGCAAACGCCACCCTGAGCGCAGTCAGCGCAGGTGCCCTTGCGGTAGATGCGCACGCATACCGCGACAAACGCAATACCGATAGCAGCCAGTACAACAATATCGATAGGTGCCATAGCAAGCCTCCTCTAGTTAACCACCACTTACTTTACCCCATTCTCCACCTACCAAAAAGGGACAGGTTTATTTTGGTCGGTTTTATCTGCGGAAACGCCACATCTCCCTCACCAAAAAGCCCGAGTGTCACTGAGACACCCGGGCTCGTGGAAAGGGGTTGATCCTTATTCGGACTTAGGCGGAAACTGCAGCGGAAGCAGTGTTGGTCTCGTCCTCGTCGGTCCAAGCGTGCTTGGGCATAGGACGGAAGATCTGGAAGAGCATCGCAACCAGCAGCACGATGGCCACCACCGTCCAGATACCAAACTGTCCAAGAACAAGCAGGTTGTAGAACTGGTTGATGAACAGGCCGATCACCCAAGCAAAGGCGCACTCGTAGCCGAGGGCAATCGCGGTCCACTTGCCGGAGTCCATCTGGTTGCGGATGGTACCCATAGCGGCAAAGCACGGAGCGCACAGCAGGTTGAAAGCGCCAAAGGCAACGCAAGCGCCCATGGTCGGGAACATGCCGGCGAACGCGGTCCACAGGCTCGGATCGGTCTCGGCGGCATCGGCAACGGACAGCAGCGAGCCGGCGGTGGCGACGACGTTCTCCTTGGCAACAAGACCCGAGACGGACAGTGCTGTTGCCTGCCAGGTGCTAAAGCCGAGCGGGGCGAAGATCCAGGCGATCAGGTTGCCGAGCATGGCAAGCACGGAGTAGTCCATGAACTCCTCGGGGATGCCGTCCATCGCAGGCAGGAAGCCAAAGGAACCGTTGTAGCTACCAAAGTTGGAGAGGAACCAAACGACGACGGTGGACGCGAAGATGACCGTGCCGGCCTTCTTGATAAAGGCCCAGCAGCGCTCCCACACGTGCAGCGCCCAAGAGCGAATCGCCGGGAAGTGGTAGGCAGGAAGCTCCATAACAAACGGCGTCGGGCGACCGGCGAAGAGCTTGGTCTTCTTGAGCATGAGGCCCGAGGCGATGACGGCAAAGACGCCCAGGAAGTAGAAGAGCGGGCTGATCCACGCGGCGGTGGTGGAAGAATCGCCGATGATGGAGCCCATGAGCAGGGCGATGATCGGCAGCTTAGCGCCGCAGGGAATAAACGTGGTGGTCATGACCGTCATACGGCGGTCCTTCTCGTTCTCGATGGTCTTGGTGGCCATGACGCCGGGGACGCCGCAGCCCGAGGACACGAGCATGGGGATGAAGGACTTACCGGACAGGCCGAAGCGGCGGAACACGCGGTCCATGATGAAGGCGACGCGGGCCATGTAGCCGCAGTCCTCCAGGAAGGACAGCATGACGAACAGCAGGAACATCTGCGGCACAAAGCCGAAGATGGCGCCCAGACCGCCGACGATACCGTCACAGACGAGCGAATCGACCAGGCCACCGTCCTCGGTGCCGCCCGCCACGAGGGCGTCGTGGACCATGGTGGTAATACCCGGAACATACGGGCCATACTGCGCCGGGTCGACCGAGTCGGCGTCGTCACCCGCAGCCTCGACGGCCGCGTCGTAGGCGTCGCGGCCCTGACCGAGCACGTACCAACCGTCGGTACCGAAGAGCTGGTCGTTGGTGAAGTCGGTCACCGTGCCGCCCAGGGTGGAAACGGCGATGTAGTACACGCAGAACATGATGACCACAAAGATCGGCAGGCCCAGGATACGGTTGGTAACCACGCGGTCGATCTTCTCGGAGGTGCTCATCTTGGCCGGAGCCTTGGTGAGGCACTCGTCAATGATGTGGGCAATCACGCCGTAACGCTCGCCGGTGATGATGGACTCGGCGTCATCGTCGCAGTCCTGCTCGCACTGAGCGACCAGACCTTCGACGCGAGCGGCCTTCTCCTTGGTGAGGTTGATGAGCTTGCAGGCGTCCGCATCGCGCTCGAACAGCTTGACAGCGTAGTAGCGGCGCTTGTTGGCGGGAACGCTCGCCGGCAGATTGTTCTCGATGTGGTCCAGAACGTCCTCGATGGAGGAATCGAACTTGTGCTCCGGCACCTGGCCCTTGGAAGCAGCGGACTTCTTGACCTGCTCGAACAGCTCCTTGATGCCCTTGTTCTTAAGGGCCGAGATCATCATGACCGGACAACCGAGCTTCTTGGAGAGCTTGTCCGTGTCGATCTTATCGCCGTTCTTCTCGACCAGGTCGGCCATGTTGAGGGCAACGACCACGGGCAGGCCGGTCTCGATAACCTGAAGCGCCAGGTACAGGTTACGCTCGAGGTTGGTGGCATCGACGACTTGGACGACGACATCGGGCTCGCCGCTCATGAGGTAATCGCGCGAGCATTGCTCCTCGGGGCTGTAGGGGGAAAGCGAGTAGATGCCAGGGAGGTCCGTAATGGTAACGTTCTTGTCGCTTAGGAGCTTGGCTTCCTTTTTCTCAACCGTGACGCCGGGCCAGTTGCCAACGTAGCCGTTGGCGCCGGTGATCAGGTTGAAAAGCGTGGTCTTGCCGCAGTTGGGGTTACCCGCCAGCGCGACATGGATCTGAGAGTCCGCCATTCAATCCTTCTTCCTTGTGTGCCTGCGCTGCTTTCTCCGCGCAGGCTGGATAATGTGCTTCAAAGATGCTGCATTAAGTTAGAAAAACCTAACTTTATCTGCAGAAATATGCGCGGCGAGTCCTTACTGGACCTCGACGACGGCGGCCTCCTCCTTGCGGATGGAAAGCTCGTAGCCACGCACGTTGATCTCGACCGGATCACCGAGCGGTGCAACCTTCACGACCTTGAACGAAGTGCCCTTGATGAGCCCCAGGTCCATAAGGTGACGGCGAAGCGCACCCTCACCGTGAAGCTTGACGATGGTAGAGCTCTCGCCCACCTTAACGTCACCCAACGTCTTCATCCTCTTGTCCCCCTTTCGGTTTTTATGAAATGCTGCGGACTAACCGACGGTCATGATGTGCATGGCAACCTTGGAATCGATGCCAAAGCGTGCGCCCAGCACCGTGACGATGATATTGGCGCCACTCGAGCTCACCACGTGGATTTCGCTGCCCTCGACAAAGCCGAGGTCCTTGAGGTGGTGCTTCATGTCCTCATTGCCCTTTACACGAGACACGCGCACGGTTTCGCCCGCTTTTACCATCGAAAGCGGCATGGCCGGCATCTGCGGTCCGCAAGACATGAGTGGCTCCTAACGTCAGTTCGTCCTCAACATCGACGCGATAAAAGTTAACCACGTCTATGTTCGCTTTAGTAAACTAGCACGTGGTTAACTTTTTGGAAAGGGTCCCTATTCAGATTTCGAAAAAGTTTCCTATACGAAACAAAAAGGCGCGGCAAAGGACCATCCTTTACCGCGCCCTATCATGCTTAGAGCGAGAGATTTCTGATCGATGTGACACAGGAGGCCTCATCCACACCCGAAACGCGGAAGATGATGTTCTCGCCGCACTCGCCGTAGAGAGCCATGAGGCCCATAACATCGCGGCCATCCGTGTGGCGGTCGCCGATGCTGACCGACACGTCGCTACGATGCTTGGCAATGATGTCATAGAGCAGCGCAACCGGGCGGGCATGCAGTCCCAACGGATCTTTAATCGTCTTCGTAAACTCGACCATGTCCCCTCCCACGACATCGCACATTCGGCCGGCAAACCCAGCCACGTGGTAGTTATTGTAGCGTTAGATGCTTGTCGAGGACCCTTTCGGACACCCCGTGGACAAAAAGTGGCAAATATGCCTTGAATATCAACTTCATCCGAACACCTCCCATATTCATCCGTACATGTACGG
>CAUEUQ010000048.1:0-16509 GCA_959021215.1 uncultured Collinsella sp.
ATCGTAGCCCGAGACGGTCCCGGGCTGACAATTTCGACTGTAATGGACGTTCTTGTTTGACTAGTCGTTTAAGAACGTCCCCGATGCTATTTGAATTGCTAATTTGTGCGGGTTGTGGTTTTGTGACCTGCTGAAATTAAAGATACTGTACAACTGTACGTTAATTCGTCTTCGTAGTATATTGCTACCCGCAAAACTCAATACCATTGTGCTCTGAGACGCTAAAGCGCTTACGTACAATGGTTATCGATAGTACGATTCGATTCAACGACAGGATGGATGGTCCAAGCGTGAGTCTCGGCAGCAAACTATCCAACGCAAAGGTCTCCTTTGCGATCTTTAAGCGCGACATCAAGCGATTGCTCGTGAACCCCGTCGCCCTGGTGGTTACTTTGGGCGTGTGCGTCATTCCCTCGCTGTATGCCTGGTACAACATCGTGGCTAACTGGGATCCGTACGGAAACACCCAGGGTATCAAGATTGCTATCGCCAACAACGATCGAGGCACCCAAAACGACTTGGTGGGTGAGCTCAACGCTGGCGACAAAGTGGTCGACCAGCTCAAGGAGAATCATCAGTTGGGCTGGACGTTCGTCGACTCGACGGCCGATGCCAAGGAGGGCGTCGAGAGCGGCGAGTACTATGCGGCCATCGTAATCCCTAAGAACTTCTCGGATAACCTGGTCTCGATGCTCGACGGCAACTACCATCAGCCCAAGCTTACGTACTACGTCAATGAGAAGAAGAGTGCTATTGCGCCCAAGGTTACCGATACCGGTGCAAACACCATCGAGGAGCAGATCAACTCGGAATTTGTCTCTACGGTAGGCAAGACTGTTGCCGGTATCGCCAAGGATGCCGGTGTCGATTTAAAGGACAAGGCAACCCAGACTCAGGACTCGCTGGCAAGTTCGGTGTCCGAGGCGTCCGACACCTTGGGCGAGGTGCGCGATTCGATTGGCGACATGAATGCCGCCATCGATAAGACGAGTGGCGCTATCGCCTCGGCTGATGCCGCGTTGGCGGGCCTACAGGGTCAGACGCCCTCTCTAACGCAGGCAATCGCTCAGGGCAATGACCTGCTGGGCGAGGCGCGCGCTACGGCGGGCAACTCTGTCGCCTCGCTCTCCAAGGCACTCTCGGAAGGCAGCCTTGCGCTCACCAAGACGTCAGCCTCCGCGAACGCTGCGATTGGCAAGCTGACGGGCGCGGTCACATCTACGACCACCCGCATCGACAACTCGCTTGAGTCTCTCCAAGCGACGATCGACCACAATAAGGCCGTTATCGGGCACTTGGAAATTCTCGTTAATGACACGTCGACAGGTTCCAAGGAAATTGACGCGCGCATTGTATCGACCATCGATTTGCTCCGCGAGCAGAATGAAAAGCTTCAGAGCATCAAGGACGGTCTGTCTGCGCAGTCGAGCGCCATGGCGAATGACGCCGCGGCTGTCTCGGGCGCCAGCGACGCTATCAATAACGCAATCCAGACCGGTGCGACCAACCTTGGCCAGGCCCAGACGGACCTGGGTCAAAACGCGCTGCCGAAGGCCTCGAGCGCGCTTGATTCATTTGCCGCCGTCTCGGGTGATCTGACGGGAATCGTGTCTGGCCTCACGCCTACTATTGCAAGTGCGCGCGGTACGCTTTCGCAGCTTAACGCTACGCTCGGCCAGGCCAAGACCACGCTGTCCCAGACCGATTCCTCGCTTGCCAAGGTCCAGGACAAGCTTGCAACCGCCGCCAATGACATCGCGGCGCTGCAGACCTCCGAGTCCATGGGCGAGCTGGCCGATCTGATGGGCGTCGATGTCAATGACGTGGCAGATTTCATGGCGTCTCCGGTTGAGTTGACGTCCAAGTCAATCTATCCGGTCAAGAGCTTTGGCTCGGGCATCGCTCCCTTCTACACCAATCTGGCGCTTTGGGTGGGCGGCTATGTGCTCATCGCCATTTACAAGCTCGAGGTCGACCGTGAAGGTGTTGGCAGCTTTACGGCGCGCCAAGGCTACTTTGGCCGCTGGTTGCTCATGGTGATTCTGGGCGCGTTGCAGGCCATCATCGTTACGGTAGGCGATCTGGTGATTGGCGTGCAGTGCGTCAGCCCGCTGCTGTTCGTGCTGGGCGGCATCGCCATTTCGTTCACCTACGTCAATATCATCTATGCGCTGTCCACCACGTTTAAGCATATCGGCAAGGCTATCGGCGTCATTCTCGTCATCGTGCAGATCCCGGGTTCGTCGGGCATGTACCCCATCGAGATGATGCCCGGCTTCTTCCAGTGGCTGCACCCGCTGCTGCCCTTTACCTACGGCATCAATCTGCTGCGCGAGACGGTCGGCGGCATGTATTCGTTCAACTACCTGTTTAACCTGTGCATTCTGGGCGTGTTCTTGATCGTGGCGCTCTTTATCGGCCTGCAGCTGCGTCCGCTGCTGCTCAACCTTAACCTGCTCTTTGATAAACAGCTCTCCACGACCGGTATGATGATTTGCGAGTCCAACGACCTGCCGCGCCAGCGCTACTCGCTGCGCACGGCCATGCGCGTCATGCTCGATTCCGATTCGTACCGTCGCGAACTGCTCGATCATGCGGTCGCCTTTGAACATCGCTACCCGTACTACATCAAGGGCGGTTTTGCCGCCGTGGTGGGCGTTCAGGTCCTGCTCTTTGTCCTGTCGACGGTTCTCGATATCGACAATAACGGCAAGATCATCCTGCTTGTCATTTGGATCATCTCGGTTATTGCCATCTGCGGCTGGCTTATCAATATCGAATATATCCGAGCGAGCCTCAATACCCAGATGCGCATCTCGGCGCTTTCGGATGAGGACCTGCGTCGCGAGATGCGCGAACACACGGCCGCCATTCCTGCCGCCCGCCACATGTTTGGCCTCAACGCCAGCGAGCGTGGTGCCAAGGGCGGCGATCAGTCCACGGGCCGCTTGCCGCATATCGGCTCGCACCATAAATCTCAGGGCAGCGACAGCACAGCCACAAATGATGGAGATACCACCGCGCTCGGCAAGCACTCCAAAGGAGGTGAGGCATAAATGAAGAACATCCTGCATCTGTTTAAACGCGATGTCCAAAACGTGTCTCGCTCCGTAATCGGCTTGGTTGTCGTGATGGGCCTCGTTATCGTACCGTGCCTGTACGCGTGGTTTAATATCGCCGGCAGCTGGGATCCGTACGGCAACACCGGCAATCTTAAGATCGCCGTGGTCAACACCGATGAGGGTTACGAGAGCGATCTGATCCCTGTCGAGGTTAACGTGGGTGAAAACGTGACCGCCACCCTGCGCGGCAACGAGAGCTTCGATTGGGTTGTACTCAACAATCGAGAAAAGGCCATCGAGGGCGTCAAATCGGGCGCATACTATGCGGCTGTCGTCATCCCCAAGACGTTTAGTGCCGATATGATGACGCTCTTCTCGACCGATGTGAAGCATGCCGATATCGAGTTCTACGAGAACCAGAAGGCAAATGCCATTGCTCAGATCGTGACCGAGAAGGGCTCGAGCGCCGTCCAGAGTCAGGTCAACGAAACCTTTACCGAGACCATCACGACCATCGGTCTTAAGACGGTGTCCAGCCTGCTCGATTACATGAGCACCGACCAGGTGGGTAACTTTATCGCCAACCTGTCCTCGACGCTCGGCGATTCGGTCCAGGACCTGCAGGACGTTCAGGCCAGCGCAACGTCGCTTGCGGGCATTTTGAGCTCCACGTCCGATTCGCTGACGTCGGCGAGCGGTATGCTCCAGCAGACGGGTACGGTCGATGAGTCGACAAAGCAGCTCATGGAACATGCCAAAAGCGGCATCGATGATTCCAAAGAAGCGCTTAAGGCGGCAAACGATGCCATCGATGCCGCAATCGATGGAAGTGCGGGTTCGTTCGACAATGTGTCTGCCGAGTTCGCGAAGGCGTTCGACACCGCAAACCAGCATGTCGACCTTACGGTGTCCCAACTCAACGATGCCGCTGCGGCCCTCAATGCGCGCGCCAAGGATATCGATACGGTGGCCGATCAGCTCCGCAGCCTTGCCGACCAGGTGAGCGATGAGAATTTGAAGGACGGCCTCAAGTCCGCCGCGACGTCGCTGGGCAGAATCGCCGTTGAGTACCGCAACAATGCCAAGGATCTGGCGGCCACCGCGAAGTCTCTCTCCGATAGCATGGCCGAGGTCAACAACTCGCGTGCCGAGGTCGATCAGGCCATCGCCGATGCCAAGGCCGGCATCGCGGGTGCCAAATCCGATTACGATTCCACGTTCTCGGTTAAGGCCAAGGAGCTCAAGAAGACGGTTTCGGGCATTTTGGACTCGCTTGATGGCATCTCGGGCGATCTTGATAGCGCTGTTGCCGGTCTAACCGATGCATCCGGTTCGCTGGCAAAGGGCCTCTCCAAGGCTGCAAAGCTGGTCAACAAGGCTTCCGATCAGCTGGGTGAAGCGTCCGATAAGATCAGTGCCTTTAAGGACGAGCTCGACGGTGCCCTTATGTCGGACGATCTGGCCACGATCAAGACGATGATTGGCAATGATCCCGAGGGTCTGGCCGTGTCGCTTTCCGGTCCCGTCGCGCTCGATCGCAAGCCGGTCTATCCGATCCGCAATTACGGTTCGGCCATGGCGCCGTTCTATACGATCCTGTCGCTGTGGGTGGGCTCGATCGTGCTGGCAGCCATGATGAAGGTCTCGGTTGACGATGAGCTCATCAACGAGCTCATCCCCGTGCGCCTGCACGAGATCTACCTGGGCCGCTACCTGTTCTTTGGAGGTCTGGCCCTGCTGCAGGCGACACTCGTGTGCGCGGGCGACATCCTGTTCTTTGGCATCCAATGCGACAACCCGCTGCAGTTTGTGCTGGCGGGCTGGGTCGCGAGTCTCGTGTTCTCCAATATCGTCTACACGCTTACGGTTTCGTTTGGCGATATCGGCAAGGCTTTGGCCGTTGTGCTGCTGGTCATGCAGGTCGGCGGTTCGGGCGGTACGTTCCCCATCGAGATGACCGGCCCTGTGTTCCAGGCGATCTATCCGTTCCTGCCGTTTACCCATGGCATTAACGCCATGCATGCCGCCATGGCTGGCGCCTACCATATGGAGTACTGGGTTGAGCTGGGCATTCTGGCGAGCTATCTGATTCCGTCGCTGGCACTGGGCGTCGTCTTCCGCCGTCCGGTCATCAAGGCCAACGACTGGATTATCGAAAAGCTGGAGAGTACTAAATTAATCTAGCGCAACAATGTAAACGCTGATACTGCGGCAATGTCAGCGAGCGAGCCGCATTTGCGCCAAGGTGACGTGAAATGAAAGGGCGCTGACCTACTGGTCGCGCCCTTGAAATTGAACGTCAGATTGGTGTGAATGCGGCTCGCGCAGCGTCGGCCGGTCCGCCGTTCGGTAGAACGGCGGAACAAGACGCTTTAGTGGGCTGGATTGCGATGCAACGCCGGTTGTTGCTACAGTAGCGGGGCGTGCCGGGGGTCCGGTGCGCCCCGTTTTTATTTGACCATGAGGCGGCACGCAGCCATACGCGTGCGGACACCACGCCCAGATTGAGTGTGAGGATGTTCCATGGCCCAATACGCTGCCAACGAAATCGAAAACATGCCCGATAGCCCTGTCGCACGGGAGGACCTGGGCGCCGGCGGCACCTCCCGCGGCGCCGGCGCGCGTTCCCCGTTCTTCTGGAAGGTCTTGCTGCTATCGGTGGCGGTCATCTGGGGCTATTCCTTTACCACCATGAAAGATGCGCTCGACACCATTCCGGTGTTCGAACTGCTCTATATTCGTTTTCTTCCGGCTTCGCTGGTTATGTTCGCCATCTTCCACAAACGCATCATCGCGCACTTTAATGCCCGCAACCTTATCGTCGGACTTGGTATGGGCGCACTTATGTGGGGCGCGTACGGTTTGCAGACGATTGGCCTGGCACAGACCACGGCGGGCAAGAGTGCATTTTTGACGGGTACCTATTGCATCCTCGTGCCGTTTGCGAGCTACGTCCTAAGCGGCGAAAAGCTTACCCGTTACAACTTGGGCGCCGCGTTGCTGTGCCTGGCGGGCATTGGTCTGGTGGCGCTCGATAGCGTCGAGTTCAATGTCGGCGATGTCATCACACTGGGCGGTGCGGTCTTCTTTGCCATCCAGATGGCGGTGACCGCCAAGTATGGCCGCAAGATGGACATCAACGTCATCACGTTTTGGATGTTTGTGGGCAACGGCGTGCTGAGCCTGATCTCGTCGCTGTTATTCGAGACCCAAGCGCCGCTGTCCGTGTGGACGCCGAGCTTTATCGGTGTGATGGCGTTTCTATCGGTGGGCTGTACGTGTGTGGCTCTGCTCATCCAAAACGTTGGCCTGGCGCATGTCCCGGCCTCAACAGGCTCGCTGCTCCTTTCGATGGAGTCGCCTTCGGGTGTGCTGTTCTCGGTGCTGCTGATGGGGGAGGCGCTCACCTCGCGCCTGCTCGCCGGCTTCGCGCTCATCTTTCTTTCGATTATCTTGAGCGAGACGCATTTCGATTTTTTGCGTCGAAAGCCGCGTCCGCAATTGTAAACAATTTGTTGCGCCGCCTCCCGGGGCGGCATTTTTTATGCGTCGCCCTTAAAGTAGTACCTTGCACTTTACGCTATCAAAGTGCTTGCTGCAAAAACGTTACTGGAGGGCATCTATGGCACCAGCACTGTCCGATCTTCAACCGCAATCAGCGCCCAAGGCCACCGCGGCGGCGCAGACCGCTATCGGTGACGGTCTTGTTGCAGAAGCTCAGGCTTTTGCAGACGAGCTCGCTGCGTGGCGACACGATTTACATCAGATGCCCGAGCTGGGTAATAGCCTCCCGCAGACCTCTACGTATATCCAAGCGCGCCTGACCGAGATGGACATCCCATTTGCTACGCTCGTCGATGGTTCCTGCGTTGTGGGCCTTGTCGGCGCCGGTGCCGCCGCGGCCCAAGGCAATGGCGTCTGCACGAATGAGCAGGCCGGTACGGTCATCATGCTTCGTGGCGACATGGACGCCCTGCCCGTTGCCGAGGAATCCGGCGAGCCCTTTGCATCCACCAACGGCTGCATGCACGCTTGCGGTCACGATATGCACGCGACGGCGCTGCTTGGTGCGGCTCGTATGCTCAAAGCGCGCGAGGCAGAGCTTGTTGATGCCAACGCTACGGTTAAGTTGCTGTTCCAGCCGGGCGAGGAGACCTTTGAGGGAGCACGCGCTGCCATCGCCGACGGCTTGCTCGAGAACCCGCGCCCTCAGGCGGCCTTTGCCATGCATGTCAACAGCCAGTCGCCGCTTGGTCTGGTGCTCTACGGCAGCCCGGCGCTTTCGGGCGTGTACGGTTTTCGCATCACGCTCCAGGGCAAGGGCGGCCATGGCTCGAGCCCCGAGATCTGCATCGACCCCATCGCGGCCGGCGTCCATGTGCACCTGGCGCTCCAGGAGCTTATCGCCCGCGAGGTGCCGGCGGCCAAGGAAGTCGCACTTACCGTTGGTAAGTTTGCTGGCGGCTTGGCGGCCAACGTCATCCCCGACACCTGCGTGCTCGAGGGAACGCTGCGCGGCTTCGATGTTGAGCTCATGGAGCACCTCAAGACCCGCATCGCGGAGGTCGTTAACGGCGTTGCCACAACATATCGTACGCCGGCGACCATCGAGACCCTTTCGGACGTTCCGCCGCTTGTGCTCGACAGCGATATGACTCAGGCGTCGCTTGGCTATGTGGGCGCAGTGCTGCCCAAGGCGGCTTTCTTGCCGCTTTTCCATGCCATGGCGAGTGAGGACTTCGCGCTTATCTCGAGCGAGATTCCGAGTGCGTACTTTACCGTGGGCGCGGCCGTAACCGACACGGACGAGCATTTTGCCCAGCACCATCCCAAGGCACGTTTTAACGATGCCGAGCTGCCGCTCGGTGCGGCGGCCTATACCGCCGTCGCTTTGGGCTATATCGCCGACCACCGGTAGCATCCAACCTTGCCTTTCAAGCCTGCGGGCATGGCCGTAAGGCCTATGCCCTTGTCTTTCAAGGCAATCTTGGGCACTACTGGCGCCCGGCGCCGGCTATTCGTTTGTTAAATAAGGAGCAGTATGCCCCAGCAGCGTAAGTTCTTCCCCGGCTGGCTCGTGGTGGCCTCCGGCTTCGTGATCATGGCCACGTGCTACACGATTTTCGTCAACTGCATGAGCCTGTTCCAGCCGCTCATCGTCAGCGACTTGGGAATATCTCTTGCGCAGTACAACATCTCCAATGCGATCTCTACCGTGGTGAGCGTTATCGGATCGCTTGTCATTGGCCATGTTGCCGATAAAGTAAGCGGTCGCGTTTTGGGCTCCCTAACCGTTATCGCTACCTCTGCCGTTCTTGCCAGCATGAGCTTTGTCGGTGAGCTGTGGCAGGTCTACGTGCTCTTTGCCGTCTCTGGCTCCTTTGCGAGCGCCTGGATCGTGTGCCTGGTGTGTTCTGTGGTCATGCTCGTATTCCTGCTGGCCTCGGAGCCCATCGCCGCCAAGCTGCGCGCGAGCGTGGCGGGGGAGTAGACGTCCGTCGCTCTTTTCTGTTCGCCCCGTTCTATCCGTGGCCGCCTTGGAAGCCGAATGGATGCTCGTACCATCATTCGGTTTCCAAGGCGGCCACGGGCCTACGAAATGATCCGTTTTCCTCCGTCCCCAAGGGGTCGCGTGATCCGAAGGGGACGGAGGAAAACGGATCGCAAACAGCGGCGGCGCATCTGGCCGAACGAGTCCCCATACCCTCGTTCGGTCAGACGCGCCGCCGCTGTTTGTGTTTGTGCCGTATAATGACCGTTACCTATGACGCGATACAAAAGAAAGGTGTTTGCCCATGCAGGCACAGAAGGCGGAGGGAACCCGCGACCTTATCGGCGCCGAGATGCGCGCCTGGCAAAAGATGCAGCAGATCGCTGCCGGCGTGTTCGAGCCGTTTGACTTTAAGCCCATCGAGACGCCCGCCATCGAGCAGGTGGACGTGTTTGTCCACGGCATTGGCCAATCGACCGACGTCGTGCGCAAGGAGATGTTCCGCGTGTTCAGCGGCGCCAACCTGGAGCGCGTCTTTACCGAGGGCACCGATACCAAGCTCAAGCCCAAGCAGCGCTTGGCGCTTCGCCCCGAGGGCACGGCCGGTGTTGTGCGCGCCGTCGTGGAGAACAACCTGGTACCTCAGGGCTCCACGCCGTTTAAGGCCTACTATGCCGAGGCCATGTTCCGCGGCGAGCGTCCCCAGAAGGGCCGCCTGCGCCAGTTCCACCAGGTGGGCATCGAGTGGCTCGGCGCTCCCGATCCGGCGGCAGACGCCGAGTGCATCATCATGCTCATGGAGTTCTACAAGCGCCTTGGTTTCGATCTTTCCAAGCTTCGTCTGCTCATCAACTCGATGGGCGATGCGCAGTGCCGTCCGGCTTACCGCGAGCAGGTCAAGCAGTTCATTCTCGATCACGCCGACGAGATGTGCGATGAGTGCCGCGAGCGCGCCGAGCTTAACCCGCTGCGCGCCTTCGACTGCAAGAACGATCACTGCCGCGAGATCATGGCCGATGCCCCGCTGATGGGCGACAACCTGTGCGACGAGTGCCGCGAGCACTACGAGCAGGTCAAGCGCTATCTGGATGCCGCCGGCATCGAGTATGTCGAGGATCCCACCCTGGTGCGCGGCCTGGACTACTACACCCGTACCGTCTTTGAGGTCGAGGCCCCCGGCGCCGGCGTCGGCTCCATCGGCGGCGGCGGCCGCTACGACGGCCTGGTCGAGCTCGAGGGTGGCAAGCCTACGGCGGGCGTCGGCTTCGCTGTCGGTTTTGAGCGCGCCCTGCTGGCCCTGCAGGCCTTTGGCAGCGATCTGGGTGCCGATGAGGCCCCGTGTGTCTACGTCGCCAACGCCGGCAAGGAGTTGCGCCAGAACGTCTTTACCATTACGCAGGAGCTTCGCGCCGCAGGCATCGTGACCGAGGCGGACTATCAGGGTCGTTCGCTCAAGGCTCAGTTTAAGCAGGCCGATAAGGTGGGCGCCAAGCTCATCCTGGTCCTGGGTGGCGACGAGCTTGCCGCCGGCAAGGTCAAAGTGCGCGACATGGAGAGCCATGACGAGGTACTGGTCGATTTGGCTAACGTTGTCGAGGCGGTTCGCGAGCGCCTGTAGCGCATGATTTTTGAGCTGTGGACTCACTAAAAAGTTCAGCTCATTGTGGGCGATTGTTACGGGGGTGTTTCGCTTTTATGCGGAATGCCCCCGTTTACGTATGCCGCCCACCGAGAAATACGACCATTTAGGGCAAAAACCTTTGCAATGCAGAAAATACTTTTGTGTGGTAAAGCGCAATCAGTGTCGAAAGTATTTCTCAAGCGCCTATAATGAATACCGCATGTTACGTGCATAGAAGGAGGAATGGGAGGAAACGTGGCTGAGAACCTAAGCAACCAGTCTGTACCCGAAGCCGCGGCGCGCGTCGCTGCCGTGGTCAACCGCCTCGTTAACCGAATCGGCTCGAATGCCGAGTCCAGGGAGCGTCTCGCCGAGATCGAGATCCCCGAGGAGCTGCGCGACAATCTGGCGCTGTTCTTGCGCCTGGAGCGCCGTGTGCTTAGCGAGTATGATCCCGAGATCGCGGACCTGTTCGACAAGATTTTGACAGCCGAGATTGTGGTCAATGCCGGCAACCCCGGTACCTGCGCTGCCGACGAAGCCGTCGACGAGCAGGGCGTGCCCACCGCCGACGAGCCCACTGCCGTGGCATTTCGTGAGGTCGTCGATTTGATCGACAGCCTGCCGCTCGATAAGCAGCAGGTCATTGTCCGCGCCTTTACGAGCTTTTTCCATCTGGCAAACCTGTCGGAGGAGAACTACCGTGTGGCGCAGCTGCGCGAGCGCGAGGCCGGCGCATCGACCGATACCGAGGTCGATCCCGCTAACGAACTCACCGTCGCCTATCACCAGTTGGTAAACGAGATGGGTGTCGAGGGTGCCAACGAGCTGCTCGGCAAGCTTGAGTTCCACCCTGTCTTTACCGCACATCCCACCGAGGCCCGTCGTAAGGCCGTCGAGGGCAAGATCCGCCGTATCTCCAACCTGCTGGAGGAGCGCCCGCGTCTGGGCGGCTCCGACCTGGTGGAGAACGAGCGCCATATGCTGCAGGAGATCGACGCCCTGGTGCGTACGAGCCCCATCGCGCTCAAGAAGCCCACGCCGGTCGAGGAAGCCGATACCATCATCGACATCTTCGATAACACGCTGTTCGACGTTATCCCCGTTATCTATCGTCGCTTTGACGACTGGGTGCTGGGCGACAAGGCCGGTACTGTGCCGCCGCTGTGCCCGGCGTTCTTCCATCCCGGCAGCTGGATCGGTTCCGACCGCGACGGTAACCCCAACGTCACCGCCAAGGTGAGCCGCGAGGTCGCTGCCAAGTACTTTACGCACATGGTGCTCAAGCTCGAGGACAAGTGCCGCCACATCGGCCGCAACCTCACGCTCGAGGCTACCTACAGCAAGCCGTCGGCCGAGCTCATTAACCTGTGGAACCATCAGGTCGAGATGAGCCCTCGGTACACGGCCCGCGCCGAGCTGATCTCCGAGCACGAGCCGCATCGCGCCGTCATGCTCGTCATGGCCGACCGTCTGAACGCCACCGTGCGTCGCATCACCGACACCATGTACCACAGCGCCGATGAGTTTCTGGACGACCTGCGCGTCGTCCAGCGCTCGCTAGCCGCCTGCGGTGCCGTCCGTGCTGCCTACGGCCCGGTCCAGACCATCATCTGGCAGGTCGAGTCCTTCGGCTTCCATATGGTCGAGATGGAGTTCCGTCAGCATTCCGTGGTGCATGCCCGCGCCCTCAAGGATATCCACGAGAACGGTATCCATGGCGACCTGCAGCCCATGACGCGTGAGGTCATCGATACCTTCCGCGCTATCGGCTCCATCCAAAAGCGCTACGGCAAGAAGATGGCGCACCGCTACATCATCTCGTTTACCAAGAGCGCTCAGCACGTGGCTGACGTCTTTGAGCTGGCCCACCTGTCCTTCGCGCACGAGGAGGACGTTCCCGAGCTCGACGTGATCCCGCTGTTCGAGCAGCTCGAGGACCTCGAGGGCTGCGTCGACGTGCTCGACCAGATGCTTACGTTGCCCGTGGTGCAAAAGCGCCTTGCCCAGACCAACCGCCGCATGGAGGTCATGCTGGGCTACTCCGACTCCTCCAAGGATGCCGGTCCTACCACGGCCATGCTCGCGCTGCACTCCGCGCAGGAGCGCATCGCCAAGTGGGCCGAGAAGAACGATATCGACCTGGTGCTCATGCACGGTCGCGGCGGTGCCGTGGGCCGTGGCGGCGGCCCGGCCAACAAGGCCGTGCTGGCGCAGCCCAAGGGTTCGGTCAACTGCTTCTTTAAGCTCACCGAGCAGGGCGAGGTCATCTTTGCCCGTTACGGCAACCGCACGCTGGCTCAGCGCCATGTTGAGTCCGTTGCCGCCGCAACGCTTTTGCAGTCGGCCCCGAGTGTCGAGAAGACCAACACCGAGACCACGCAGAAGTTCTGGGATATGGCCGAGAAGCTCAACGCCGCAAGCCACGAGCGCTATCTGGACCTGCTGAACACCGAGGACTTTACACCGTGGTTCTCGACCGTGACGCCGCTGACCGAGGTCGGTCTGCTGCCGATCGGCTCGCGTCCCGCCAAGCGCGGCCTGGGTGCCAAGTCCCTCGACGACCTGCGTACCATTCCGTGGATCTTCAGCTGGAGCCAGGCGCGTATTAACCTGGCCGCTTGGTATGGTTTGGGCACCGCCTGCGAGCAACTGGGCGATCTTGACCAGCTCAAGGCTGCCTACCAGGAGTGGCCGTTCTTCCGCACCTTTATCGACAACATTGAGATGTCGATTGCTAAGACCGATCAGCGCATTGCCAAGATGTATCTGCACCTGGGCGATCGCCAGGATCTGTCCAAGAAGGTCTTCACCGAGATGCAGCTCACGCGTAAGTGGGTCCTTGCCATCGTCGGTGACGAGTGGCCGCTGCAGCGTCGTCGCGTGCTCGGTTGCGCCGTTCGCGTGCGTAACCCCTACGTCGACGCCCTGTCCATCGCCCAGGTCCGCGCCCTTCGTGAGGTGCGTATGAACCAGGACGAGATGGCCGAGGAGAAGAAGGCCGAGTACATGAGCCTGATTCTTTCGACTGTGACCGGCGTCTCGGCAGGACTGCAGAACACGGGGTAATCGATAGCCCTGTGGCTCTCACCGGGACCCGATGGGTTTCCCTCTGAATGCGTCCTCGCACTTGAAGCCCCCTTATCCTGCTCCTTCGGAGCTGCGGATAAGGGGGCTTCGTGCTGCGGAGTGCATTCAGAGGGAAACCCATCGGTTCCCTTCGTCCTCGGTCTTCTGGGATTAAAGCTAAAGGGAATAAGGCGCGCTTCGCGCATAGCGTGGAGTGCGGCGAGGGCTTCTTGCGTCCTGCGGAGTGTGCCTAAAAGTAGACTAATGGCGGGCCCTGCGATGTCCGGTCTTCGGCGGATTACTGGCTGGGGGAATTAATGGCGCGCTTCGCGCGTTTGGAAGGGGCTTCGTGCTGCGGAATGCATTCAGAGGGAAACCCGTCGGGTCCCTTCGTCCTCGGTCTTCAGGGATTGGGGCTGAAGGGATTAAAGTGCGCTTCGCGTCCAATGCGGAGTGCGGCGAGGGCTTCTTGCGTCCTGCGGAGTGTGCCTAAAAGTAAACTAATGGCGGGCCCTGCGATGTCCGGTCTTCGGCGGATCAGCCGCTGGGTGAGGGTGGTGCTTGGGGCGACGTGCAAAAAAAGGAGTTTTCAGCAGCCAAAGATTGGTGCATAAGGCTATGGGTGACGTTTGCGGCCCCTGTTGATGCTTTTGCACGACGATTGGGCTTTGGTGATATTCATATATGGCTGGTTTCTCGCCGCATGCTATTCAGATGGGTCGAGTCATGAGGACTATCTACTTTTTGAAAGACTTTTGACACCAAAATCTTATCTCGCGATGCTGAATACTCGCAAAAATGCACGCTCCGGAGGGCACTACCCTGTTACGGCTAGAAATCCATGCGCCATTTTATGCAATTAATTAACGCATTTATGCAAAATGGCTTACGTGCGTACGTCTCGGGGTAGATGTTTGCCTCGGCGCTGCGTAAGTCATCCTGTCTGTAGTGTCTTTGACAGGCGGCCGCGGTCCCGTTTGGGGTCGCGGCTGTTTTGTTGTGGGTCAAATATGAACGTTGTGTTAATGAGTCGGTGGACGGTGGTGTTTTTCGGTGAGCGGCGTATCCTTCCAACGGTTTATCTAGTGTGTCAGTTGAAAGGAAGAGGGCGCTCGTCATTGTTTGAATGTGAACTGCCGTTTGACCACAAGACGTTGCATCTGGAGCTCGAGGATAAGAACTTCGCGGGTGTGATGGAAGGTCATCAAAACGAGTTTAAGACTACAAAATCACAGGAAGAGCTGGTAGAGGAGTCACTTGCCAACCCTTATGGCTCGCCTTCGCTCGAGGAGCTTTGTGCTGGCAAGAAGGATATCGTCATCATTAGCTCCGATCATACGCGCCCCGTTCCCTCGCGTGTGACGATGCCTATTCTGCTGCATCACATCCATTCCGCTGCGCCCGAGGCTCGAGTGCGTATTTTGGTTGCTACGGGTATGCATCGTCCTTCGACGCACGAGGAGCTCGTCAACAAGTACGGCGAGGAGATCGTTGCCAACGAGGAAATTGTTATGCACGTCGCGACTGACGACAGCATGATGAAAAAGATCGGCACCCTGCCTTCTGGCGGCGAGTGCATCATCAACAAGATTGCTGCCGATTGCGATCTGCTGCTTGCCGAGGGCTTTATTGAGCCGCACTTCTTTGCCGGTTTCTCTGGTAGCCGCAAGTCCGTCCTGCCTGGTATCGCCAGCTACAAGACCATCATGTACAACCACAACGGTCAGTTTGTGAACGATTCCCATTCGCGTGCCGGCAACCTGTGCCACAACCACGTGAGCGAGGACATGTTTGCCGCTGCCGAGATGGCTCACCTTGCCTTTGTGCTCAACGTGGTGCTCAACGGCAAGCACGAGGTCATCGGCTCCTTTGCCGGCGACATCCACAAGGCGCACGAGGCTGGCTGCGAGTTCGTGAAGAGCCTTGCCGGCGTTGAGCCCGTCGAGTGCGAGATTGCCATTACCACCAACGGCGGCTACCCGCTCGACCAGAACATCTATCAGGCCGTGAAGGGCATGTGCTCTGCAGAGGCCACACTTCCCGAGGGCGGCGTGATCATCGATGTCGCCGGTTGTGCCGACGGTCACGGTGGCGAGGGCTTCTATCACAACATCGCCGACAATGATCCGGCAGAGTTTGAGCGCGCCTGCATCGATCGTCCCAAGGATGAGACCCTGCCCGATCAGTGGACGAGCCAGATCTTTGCCCGCATCCTGGCGCATCATCCTGTGATCATGGTTACCGACCTGTGCGATCACCAGATGATCAAGGATATGCACATGACGCCGGTCAACACCCTCGAGGAGGCGCTCAAGCTCGCCTTTGAGATGAAGGGTTCCGATGCCAAGGTGGCCGTCATTCCCGATGGCCTGGGCGTTGTTGTTGCGCAGCACTAGTGCGTGGCCCAAACGAATCGTTTATAACCGACAAGAAAGATAAGGTTTTATGCTTACCAAACTCCTCTGCGAATTCGGCGCAACGGCCCTCATGATCATCTTTGGCGTGGGAGTGCACTGCGATACCGTGCTCAAGGGCACCAAGTATCAGGGCTCCGGCCATATGTTTGCCATTACCACTTGGTCTTTTGGCATCTCGGTCTGCCTGTTTGTCTTTGGCGGCGCCGTGTGCATGAACCCGGCTATGGTGCTTGCCCAGTGCATCGTCGGCCTGGTGCCGTGGAGCAGCTGCATCCCCTTCATGATTGCCGATATGCTCGGCGGCTTTGTGGGCGCCGTGATCGCGTGGTTGATGTATGCCGATGAGTTCAAGGCTTCCGAGGGCGTCGTCGATCCCATTGCCCAGCGCAACATCTTCTCGACCAACCCCACCACCGAGGGCACGAACTATGCCCGCAACTTCTTCTGTGAGGCTATCTGCACCTTTGTGTTCATCAGCGCCATTCTCGCTGCCGCTAGCCGCGCCGGCGAGAACGTCCTGATGCTCGCTATCTGCGTCGGCCTGATCGTTTGGGCTGTTGGCATGGGCATGGGCGGCATCACCGGCTTCGCCATGAACCAGGCCCGTGACCTTGGTCCTCGCATGGCCTATCAGGTGCTGCCGATTAAGAACAAGGCCGACAACAACTGGAAGTATGGCCTGCTTGTTCCTGGCATCGCGCCCTTTATCGGTGCTGCTCTGGCCGCGCTGTTTGTGCATGGTTTCTTGGGCATGTTCTAGTCTGAGGCTACATAGTTGTCCGCCGTCCGCATGGGGTAACTTCCCAGCGCGTCCTCGGACATGCAAAAAGGCTCGCTGCGCACTTTGTG
>CAUEUQ010000049.1:0-16159 GCA_959021215.1 uncultured Collinsella sp.
CGCGGCTCATCCGGTTGCACCGGGCCGCGCGGCAAGGAGATATATTGCCAGACCGCGAAGCGATGTGGGACGTCAATTCCACTCTTCACAAGTCCTACACAACCTATCGCTTCCTATATAAGTAATAGAAAGGCTGGTGCAGAAATACTGCGCGTATCAGATGATGACCCTTCGGTTAAGAGATATATAAAGATCGGTCACCTGTAAGTGTCTATCTACCCGCGCTTTTGCTATATAAACCAGCGCTTTCGATAAAAAAGAGGGAGTGCCGCGCACAGTGCGACACTCCCCTAGCGATTCAACAGAATCTATTAGGCCTCGAGAGCCTTCTTGGCAATGGCAGCCAGCTCGTTGAAGGACTCGATGTCCTCATAAGCCATCTGAGCCAGGACCTTGCGGTCGAGCTCAATGCCGGCAACCTTCAGGCCGTGCATGAACTGAGAGTAAGAGATGTCGTTCAGGCGAGCAGCAGCGTTGATACGGGTGATCCAGAGAGAGCGAATCTCGCGTTTCTTGTTGCGGCGATCACGATACTGATACTGCAGGGAGTGCTGGACCTGCTCTTTAGCATGCTTGTAAGTACGCGAAGCGGCACCGTAGTAACCCTTCGCACGGTGCATAACGGTACGGCGCTTCTTCTTGGCGGCAACAGCGCGCTTAATACGTGCCATGTTCTATCAACTCCTAGACGGTAAAACGAAAAACGGGAACGCGAACTTAGGCGAGACGCGACTTGATGACCTTGCGGTCGGCAGCGGCGATCTCGGTCTCCTGACGGAAGCCACGCTTACGCTTGGTGGACTTCTTGCTCAGGATGTGGCTCTTGAAAGCCTTGGCGCGCATAAGCTTGCCGGTACCAGTCTTGCGGAAACGCTTCTTGGTGCCGCTGTGGGACTTCATCTTAGGCATGAAATACTCCTTAATCGGTTACAGAACACTAGTTACTTGGTATCGCTTGCCGCTTTATCCTCATCGAAGGCGCCCTTAATCGGGGCGAGCAGCATAAGCATGTTACGGCCTTCCATCTTAGGCTTGGACTCGACCGTAGCGTAAGGTTTGAGATCCTCGGCGAGACGCTCGAGAACGTTAAGACCCTGCTCCGGGTGAGCCATCTCACGGCCGCGGAACATGATGGTGATCTTAACGCGTGCGCCCTTCTTGAGGAAACGCAGAACGTGGCCCTTCTTGGTCTCGTAATCGCCAACGTCGATCTTGGGTCGGAACTTCATTTCCTTGACCTCGACCTTGGACTGGTTCTTACGAGCGGCCTTAGCCTTCATGGCCTGCTGGTACTTGAACTTACCGTAGTCCATGACCTTGCAGACCGGCGGCTCCGCGTTGGGAGCGATCTCGACCAGGTCGAGACCCTGATCGTCAGCAACGCGCTGGGCATCGCGGATGGCGAACAGGCCGAGCTGAGAGCCATCGACGCCAATCAAACGGCACGAAGATGCGGTGATCTCGTCGTTGATGCGGGTGTCATCAGACTTAGCTATTTTCCCTACCTCCATTCGTAAAAAAATAACCCGGCGCTTCTTTGCAACCAGGTCGTACACATAGACATCCTCGATATGAGGAAGGGAATCTAGGTTGTATGACCAGTCAGCTGCTCATTGGCGCCAAAAGGTGGGAACCCTCGGGTTCCTCTTTAGGGCATTGCGGGAACAACGCCTTGCGAATAATAACACGTACCGCGCGTTATCACATTACGTACACGAAAAAGAGGCCTTGACCCCCTTGAACGCTCGCTTGCATGTATGGTGCCCGAGGCGAGACTCGAAGGGCCTTCGCTTCGCGAAGCCCCGGGCTTCGGGCGCGTGGCGCCCTCGCCACGCTCCGCTACAAACAGGCCACAGGCCTTTTTGCTTAACGCTTCGCGCGCTCACGCGAGTTCGGCACGAAAAAGGGGGCCGCAACCCCCTTGAACGCTCACTTGCATGTATGGTGCCCGAGGCGAGACTCGAACTCGCACGTTGTTGCCAACGGTGGATTTTGAGTCCACTGCGTCTGCCAATTCCGCCACTCGGGCACGCAATGCGTGAGTTAGTTTATCACAGCTTTCTGTTGATTAGTCCGAAAATGGAACTTCGAGCATTTCGATAAGCTCAACCTTGCGTAACATCTCCCGCTTACGACATCCACGTCCGTCAACCGAGGCCTCGCCCATCTGGTTGTCATAGGGATCCTCGCGCATACCATCGAAAGCAGGCACAAATTCAGCCTGGAATCGATTGTTGGCCACCATACGCCACGGGTCGAGATTGCCAAAGTAGTGACGACGACGCCACTCCTCCCCCATCCTGCGTGCCGAGGAACCAAACGATACGTCGGCGTTAAGCCAACCGGTCTGTGGCGTATAGAACTCAGCCCAATCGTGCGGCCCCACCGAATCGGGCGCAACATACAGGCCGCTCTGCCAACGGGCAGGCACGCCCGCGATACGGCACATGGTGATAAACGTGAGCGCCATAACGCCGCAATCGCCGCGGAGCGAATGCGCGCAGTCATCAGCGATGGAGCCCAAAAGCAGGTACGGCGGCTGATAGCGATAGTCGATATACTGCGTCAGGTAATCATAGATAGCACGGGCGCGATCGAGCGGATCCACGAGTCCGTCAACAACACTGGCCGTCAGTTGCTGCAGATACGGCGTGAATGCGATGTGCGGACGGTCCTCGGAAATATCCTCGGTCAGAGGCGCGTCCATACGCGGATGAACCGGAAGTGTGCCACCGTAGACATCACAATAAGCAGCATCGATGTGATAACGATAGGTCACCGAGAATGAGCGTTCACTCGAAGAAGACCACGAGGCGGTACGCGCCGAAGCGTTCGCGGGAGCAACAGCACCCTCCGGCGTCATGTCGAGAATCTCGACCCGAGACTGTTGACGGCAGGCAGCCGCGACGGGAAGCCAAGCGCAAACGGTCTCCCCCTCCAGAGCGCCGGGGACAGACACGGACGCTTTAAGCGTAATGACGCGAGCCAATCCGTTTTGCGACTCCATCTCCTTGAGCATCTCGTTGCGCAGTGCAATTCCGTCCGTAGAATCGGGCCGCATGCCGGGAACCTCTTTGGGATATACGCGAAGCGAATCGAGGAAGTTGTCGAGAACGAACAGCTCGCCATCGATAAAGCGCCAGTCAATACGCTTACGGTCAATCAGATCGTCAAACTGCTCCTCGGTAAACTCAGGCCACTCCTCGCGAATCATCGCAATAGCTCGATCGCGCGACACCGAAAAATGAAGCGGCGTCTCAAGCATGCGATACCGCTCGGCACGAACGCAGGCAGCAAGCGAGGGATCGGGATCTTGGGCAAGTAGGCGGTCGCAAGCCTCAATAGCCTGCGAAAGATACCCCGCGTCCTTTAAACGCAGAATCTCGGGTGGCAAGCCAACATCTAGAAAACGGAAGTCATCATTGCAAACATCAACAGAGCAACCAACAGGACCCTCGTCAATAACCTTCCCATCCGAAGGCAGCACATTAATAACAGCCATACCAAACTCCAAGTCATTAGAACTCTTGAAGTCCATTGTAGCGAGATAAAAAGAAAGCCCCAATAAAGGAACCCTCAACACCGATAAACGGTACCTATAAAAAATGAATTCAGCCCAGTAACCCTGTGGCGAGTTAACAAAGGAGGCCCCGTTCACCCGGAGCTGATTCCGTCGCGCGACTTCTGGCGAAACCAGTAGCCACCTTAATTCAGGCTCGTAACCCTGCGGCGTTAAACGAAGGAAGCCCCGTCCCCCGGAACTGTTTCCTTGGCGCGACTTCTGGCGAAGCCAGGTGAGCGCAAAGGAAACAGTGTAGGGAGACGGGGCTTCCGGCGGGAAGTTTAGCGACGCTTACGCCTTGTTGACGGAGCCAAACTCCTCCATGAGCTCCTTGGTGCGGGCAACGATGTTGTCGCGACCAGGCTTGAGGAGCTTGCGGGGATCAAAGCCCTTGCCCTGCTGATCCTTGCCAGCCTCGATGTACTCGCGGACGCCCTTGGCGAAGACGAGCTGCAGGTCGGTGTTGACGTTGATCTTGGAGATGCCCAGGGAGATGGCCTTCTTGATCTGATCCTCGGGGATGCCGGTACCACCGTGCAGAACGAGGGGCAGGTCGCCGGTCTGAGCCTTGATCTCGCCCAGACGCTCGAAGGAAAGGCCAGCCCAGTCGGCGGGATACACGCCGTGGATGTTGCCGATGCCGCAGGCGAGGAAGTCGACGCCCAGGTCAGCAATCTGCTTGCACTCAGCAGGGTCAGCGAGCTCGCCGTTGGAGGTCACGCCGTCCTCGGTGCCGCCGATGCCGCCGACCTCGGCCTCGATGGACATGCCCTTGGAGTGGGCAAGCTCAACGAGCTCCTTGGTGCGGTCGAGGTTAAGCTGGAAGGTCTCCTCGTGAGAGCCGTCATACATGATGGACGTGAAGCCGGCCTCGATGCACTTGAAGCAGTCCTCGTAAGAACCGTGATCGAGGTGAAGGGCGACGGGAACGGTAACGCCCGTGGCCTCGACGGCAGCCTTGACCATGTCGGCGCAGACCTTGAAACCGCCCATCCACTTAGCGGCACCAGCGGTGCACTGAAGGATCAGCGGAGACTTGGCCTCCTCGGCGGCCTGGAGAATAGCCAGGGTCCACTCGAGGTTGTTGGTGTTGAAGGCACCGAGAGCGTACTTGCCGGCCTCGGCCTTCTTGAGCATGTCTGCTGCGTTGACGAGCATAAAAGAAACCTCCTGTAAGGTTGCTCCGATAACGCCTGAGATTTTACCACGGCGTACCCGAGCATAAACGTTCGTTTGTTCACGAATATCGTCCAAACAGACTTTTTTTGACCGTTTGCCCTACGGAATCGACCCGTTGGGGAAAAATAGCTTGACGTTTGGACGCTTCTCGTGCTTCAGGAGCTGACTATAAAGCTACGCCTGCATGAAAGGGTTCTGCATGAGCTCGCGTGCCATGGTGGTCGAATCGCCATGGCCGGTTAGGCAAACGGTATCGGGCGGGAGAAGCCGGGCGAGCTTGGAGAGCGAGCGCAGAATCGCCGCCTCGTCTCCTCCAGAAAGATCGGTGCGGCCGTGGCTGCCCGGGAATAGTGTGTCGCCCACAAAGGCAATGTTCCCCTGCTCGGTGGCAGCAAACAAGACGATCCCGCCCGGCGTATGCCCTGGCGTCTCGATCACCTGCAGGCAGATATCGCCCACCTCGATAGCATCGCCTTCGGCGAGCAGGCGCGTCGGCTCCCCGGGGTCAGGCGTCTCAATGCCCCACATAGCTCGCTGTTCCTCGATGTTCGCATGCGGCACCGCCACATCCTTGGCACACAGCTCATACTGGCAGCCCTCGCCAACGGTGGTTCGCACGCCGGCAACACCACCAACATGATCGGCATGGCCATGAGTGCATACGGCGCCAAGCACGCGTACACCGGCATGTTCGGCTCGAATATGCTCCACCAAACGCTCGCCTTCCCATGCGGGGTCGATAATCACGCACTCATTGTCCGAAATAACAGCATAGCTATTGGTCTGAATGGGACCGTTTACGAGCGTCTCAATCTCGACCGATCCCTTGGGAGTTAAATCCAAGGACACAGCACTCATGTCCCTCTCCTCTCTATAGAACTCGAGGCATCAAACGATGCCTCGAGTGTAGCGAATATCGATAATGTGACACGTTCGTCGCGACTAAACGCGGCGCTTAAGCTGGGCTCCACCCTCGCCGGGCATCAGGCGGCGCGCGTCGTAGACCGAGTCGACGCTGCTGATAGAGGCCAGCAGCGGATCCAGACCACTCGCGTCCGAGATCTCGACCATAAAGCGCAGGGTTGCAATACCCTCGCGGTTGGTCGACGTGGCGGCAGAAAGGATATTGCCGCCTGCATCGCCAATGGCGATGGTGACGTCCTTGAGCAGGCCCATGCGGTCCAGGCACTCGACCACAATCTCGACCTGGAAAAGCGTATCGGCAGCACCATCCCACTCTACGTCAATCATGCGCTCAGGATGTTCCATAAGGCCCTTGACGTTGGGGCAGTTGGCGCGATGCACCGAAACGCCACGACCGCGCGTGATGAAGCCAACGATGTCGTCGCCCGTCACGGGGTTGCAGCAATGAGCCAGACGGACCAGCAGGCCGCTGTTGCTCTCGCCCTTGACGATAATGCCGTTACTGGCGCTCTTACCGCGCTTTTGCGGCTTGCGGTTGGAGCCGCGAGCGGGCTGCTTTACGACCTCGGCGATAGCCTCGGCCTTGGTGAGCTGTTCCTCGGGCTTGGGGTCCAAGATTTGCTCGACCTTATTGCCCACAGCGCGCGGGGCGACCTTGCCCGCGCCAACGGCTGCAAAAAGGTCCTCGAGCTGCTTGAAGTTAAACTGCTCCGCCACGGCGTTGAGCGCACGCGTGGATCGTGGCGTAGAGATGCCATACCCGCGCTTACGCAGGTCCTTGGCCAGTATATCGCGGCCGGCGGCAGCGTCGTCATCCTTGGTCGCGGCGGCGAAATAACGGCGAATCTTTGACTTGGCCGAAGGTGTCTTGACGATCTTGAGCCAATCGCGCGACGGCTTAGAGCTCTTGTTAGTCAGAATCTCGACACGGTCACCCGTCTTGATCTCGTGCGTGAGCGGCGCCACCGCACCGTTGATTTTGGCGCCGACACAGTGGTTACCGACCTCGGTATGAACGGCGTAGGCAAAGTCGAGCGGTGTAGAGCCGGCACGAAGCGCCATGACCTCGCCCTTGGGCGTAAAGACAAAAATTTCCTGGTCGAACAAGTCGACCTTCAGCGAATGCAGGTATTCCTTGGCATCGGTGATCTCGTCAGACGCCGCCCAGTCGAGTGAGTGCTTGAGCCAGTTGATCTGGTCGTCCAGACGCTGCGCATCGTTAGTCTTGGAGGCAGACGATCCGCCCGACTTCTTATACAGCCAGTGGGCAGCGATGCCATACTCGGCCTGCTCGTGCATTTCGTAGGTTCGAATCTGAATCTCGAGCGGACGGGCCGTGGGGCCGATAACCGTCGTGTGAAGCGATTGGTAGTTATTGACCTTGGGCATGGCGATATAGTCTTTAAAACGACCGGGCATGGGATGCCACAGGGTATGCACGGCACCAAGCGTGGAATAGCAATCGCGCACCGAATGAGTGATGACGCGCAGCGCCACCAGGTCGTAAATCTCGGAGAACTCCTTGCCCTTGCGCTTCATCTTTTGATAGATGGACCAATAGTGCTTGGAACGACCGTTGATCTGAAAGCCCTCAAGACCAATGCGATTGAGCTCATCGGTGAGCGTCTTGATGGTCTCGGCCAGATAACGCTCGCGAACCTCGCGCGACTCGGATACCATGCGCGCGATGCGCTGGTAGGCATCGGGCTCCAAGTAGAAAAAGGACAGGTCCTCGAGCTCCCACTTGATTGAACTCATGCCCAGGCGGTCGGCCAAAGGCGCGTACACGTCCATGGTCTCGCGTGCCTTAAACAGGCGGCGGTCCTCGCGCAGAGCGGCAAGCGTGCGCATGTTATGCAGGCGGTCGGCGAGCTTGACGATGATGACGCGGATGTCCTTGGACATGGCGAGGAACATCTTGCGCAGCGTAAGCGCCTGCTTCTCGTCCATGCTGTCGACTTCAATGTTGGTGAGCTTGGTCACGCCGTCGACGAGCCCTGCCACGGTTTCGCCAAACAGACCCGAAACATCGGCAAGCGAGGTCTCGGTGTCCTCGACGGTATCGTGCAGCAACGCGGCGCACACCACATCGCAGTCCATCTTGAGGTCAGCCAGAATGATAGCTACCTCGACGGGATGGTTAATGTACATCTCACCCGAGCGCCGCTTTTGGTTGCAGTGCTTCTCGGCAGCAAAGCAGTAGGCCTGCTCCACATTGGAGAAGTCGTCCTCGTTCATATATTTGAGGCACAGACGCTCCAGCTTGTCGTAGCTGTCCGCCATAATCTCGGGCGGCAGCTCATCGGCATGCTTATAGTGCTCCATCTCCGAAAACGGCTGGAGGGTGGAATCATGGGCGGTACGGGCTGCGGCGTCCATCGAGGTCCCCTTCCCCTAGGCCCGCGGTACGATCGGGCGGTTAACTTTGGCTAGCATATCAGAAGCGCACGAATCGAGTGCCCAGCTCCGAAAAGCCGTGAACTCCATGCGCGAGCGCAAGCCCTCCAAATAGCGAATTGACCTGCTTAATTGCACGCGACCGGGGTTTTCCGCCATCGCGATGCGACGCGTATCGTCAAACCCCGAAACGCGGCAGAAACCGAGTTCTTCGAAGATTCCCAGGCCGCTTTCCACCGAGCGCTCGTCGACCGGCGTGCGGGCATCGATGGCAAGACACATCTGCGCAATGTCGATATCGCTTGCGCAGAATGAATCGTCCCCCGTCTTGCCACGGTTGGAGCGCCACATGGTCTGCAGCGCTCGATAGAGAGTGACAAGCTCATCGCGCTCGGGCGCGTAACAATCGAGCAGGCGCTCATTAATACGAGCGTCACGCGACGAATAGAGCAGGTGAATCACGGCGGGCTGTCCATCGCGGCCGGCACGGCCACTCATCTGGTTAAACTCAATCGCACCAAACGGCATGTGGTAGAGCACGACATGACGGATATCGGGCAGGTTGACGCCCTCACCGAAGGCAGAGGTCGAAACGATGCAACTGAGGCTTCCGTCGCGAAACGCTTCCTCGACACGGCGGCGATCGGAGCGCGCAAGCCCGGCGTTATAGAACGCAATATGGGTCGCGCAGTCGGGCACGCGTTTGCGCAACGTCTTGGCAAGCGCCACGGACTGGTCGCGCGAGTTGACGTAGATGACGGTCTTCTCCCCCGTCGCCACGATTGACACCAGGCGATTTTCGCGGCTCGCAAGGTCACGGTCGTCCTCGAGTTGCAGGTTCTCGCGAACGGTCTCGTCGACCACCGTCCTGGTAATCGGCAATACACGAGCAAGCTCCGCCACGACCGGGGCCGTCGCGGTAGCCGTTGCCGCCATGACAACGGGGTCGCCCAGGGCTTTGAGAATATCGGGCATGTCGAGGTAGGCGCTCCGGTCGCCGCCTTTGGCAAGACCGGCATGGTGTGCCTCATCGATAACGACAAAGCCAATACGTCCAGAACGTGCAAAGCGATCGCGATGGATAGACAGGAACTCCGGCGTCGTGAGAACGATGCCGGTGCGGCCCGAAGCCAGGCCGGCAAACACGTCATCGCGCGCTGCCTCCACGGTCTCGCCGGTCAACACGCCCACGCCAATGCCGAGCGCAGCCATCGTCGACGAGAGGTGATAAGCCTGGTCGGCAACGAGCGCGCGCAGCGGATAGACAAAGATGCTCGCCCGCCCACGAAGGACCGCCTCGCGCGCGGCGTGCACATGGAAGATGAGCGACTTGCCGCGCCCCGTCCCCATAACGGCCAAGACGCTCTGGTGGTCGGCGAGCGCGTCGAGTGCCTCGACCTGCGCGCGATGCGGCTGGTTCGAGCCGATAAAGCTATGGATAAGCGAGCGCGTGAGCTCGGTATAAGAAAGCTGGGCGAGCGTCTCACGTTTACGCGACTCCAGGCGCAGGCCAGAATCCGCTGGTTGCACGCCGCGGCGAAGCTCACATGCCGGATCGTCGATATTGGGCGCCGCGGTATCGCGCACCAAGACATCTTTAATCATGAGCTTGGGCTTCACACGTCCCTGCCAATGTTCGGCCACGGCCTCGAACACCAAGTCGACGGCACTGTCGCAATTGATGAGTTTATCGATCTGCGGCACGCGGAACATGATGGCCGGCACGCTCGCGGCGCCATCGGTCGCCACAAAGCGCATGTGCTCGCCGGTTTTGCCCACCACGGCGCGATTGCACATCGTCACGCCCTCGGCGGCCAGAAGCGGCACCTTATTGCCCTGGCCAAACGGCTCAAGACGGGAAATCTGCTCGATGGTCTCGATATTCAGCTCGGAGAGGTCAACGGTGGCGGCAACCTCGTCAGTGTCCTCAAAGTCATCGGCAGGAAGCTCCGATAGCACGGCCGAAAGGCGACGGCGGAACTCATCGAGCTTGGATGCCTCGATGGTCACGCCCACCGCACCGGCATGCCCGCCGCGACGAATCAGCAGGTCGGAACAGCGTTCTACGGCGTCGAACAGGTTGACTTTGCCCACCGAGCGACCCGAACCGCGAGCGATACCGTCCTCGATCGAGAACAGCAGCGCCGGCACGTGATAACGGTTGGTCAGGCGGCTCGCCACGATGCCCTTGACGCCCTCGTGCCAACCTTCGCCGCCCACGACAATCGCGCGCCCGCCGTCATAAGTCTCCTCGACCTTCGCCATGGCATCGCGCGTAAGCTCGGCCTCGATCTCGCGGCGTTGGCGATTGATTTCCTCGAGCTCGGCGGCAAGCGCGCTCGCTTCGATGGGGTCGCGGGCAAGCAGCAGGTCGAGCGCCAGCTTGGGATCAGCCATGCGGCCGGCAGCATTCAGACGAGGGATGAGCGAAAACGACAGGCCGTCGGCCGTAATGGTAGAAAGGTCGGCCTTGGCAAGTGCGGCAAGCGCGATATAACCGGGGCGGGCCGTCACGCGCATCTGCTGGATGCCCTCGGCGACCAGTGCGCGATTCTCGGGCGTGAGCGGCATCATGTCGGACACGGTGCCCAGCGCCGCGACCTCTATCAGCGAACGCCAATACGACGGCTTGCCCAAACGCTCGCCCAGGACCTGTACCAGCTTAAGCGCCACACCGGCACCGGCAAGCTCGCGCGAGGGGCCCTCGTCCTCGAGCTTGGGGTCGGTCAGGGGCACGCCCTGCGGCACCTGGTCGGACGGCTCGTGATGGTCCGTGACCACCAAATCAATCCCCAGGCTCTCCAGGTAGGAGACCTCTTCCTTGGCAGCAATACCGTTATCGACGGTCACAATCAGGTTGGGTTGAGCAAGCTCGTTGACGCGGTCGAGCGCCGCACGCGACAGGCCGTAGCCCTCGTCAAAGCGGTGCGGAATAAACGGCGTGACGTTGGCGCCAAACGAACGTAGCGCCTCGGTCAACAGACAAGTCGACGTAATGCCGTCGACGTCAAAATCGCCAAAGACGGCGATACGCTCGTGGTTGCGAATAGCACGCTCAACGCGGTCGGCGACGACCGCCATGCCCGGAATAACAAGCGGGTCCGCCCAGTCGCGATCGAGCGAAGGCGTCAAAAACAGCTGGCCTTCCTCGATGGATGTAATGCCGTGCGCAACCATAATGCGCGCCACCAGCCCGGGTATGCCCAGACCAGCCGAAAGCTCCTTTTCGAGCTCGGGATTTTGCTGAGCGACCGCCCAGCGATGCGTCGTCTTAAGCGATGACATAGGCGCCCACCCCCGATAGGGGCAGGTCGCCGCGATACCTCTCACGGTTCATAGCGATGAGTCCTCTGTGTATGCCCGCTTCGGCAGGCAGATCTGTTGAACGGATTTATTATACCGTGCGGCACGGACGCAGAGCCTCGCGGCACGCCCTGGTTTCGGTAAACGAGGCCGGTAATAGCCTCGAAATAATCGAGCGTTTCTGACGCACGGACGCATGCGAGCGTCTAGCATATCCATTCAAACGAGTTCGCGGATAAAGGGAGTCACGGGGCATATGAAGCAATGGGTTGGACTGGGAAAGTTCCTCGCGGGGCATATGCAGGTCATCGTTCCGATTTGCGTAACGCTCGGCGTGCTCTTTCCCCAGCAGATCGGAGTACTTAAGCCCATCGTTCCCGCCCTCTTCGCCTTTATGACGTTCCAAGGTGCGCTCAGCAACACCTTCCACCAGGTCGCTGAGGTGTTCCGCCGTCCCCTGCACCTGATTTTGGCGCTGCTCGTCTCGGCGGTGCTTATTCCCATAGCAGCCTATGCCATGGGATCGCTGTTCTTTGGCTCCAATCCCAACCTTGTCTGCGGCATCGTGCTCGAGTACAGCGTACCCGTGGCGGTCACTGCCTTTATGTGGATTAGCATGTTCGGCGGCAACGGCCCGCTCGCGCTCACCATCATCCTGACGTCCTCGGTTATCTCGCCTGTGACGATTCCGCTCACGCTCAAGCTCCTGCTGGGCGCCACCGTCTCGATCGACGTGCCGAGCATGATGCAGAATATGGCCTTTATGATCGCCATCCCCGCTGTGCTCGGCATCGTGATCAACGAGCTCACGCGCGGCTGGGGTCATGAGAAACTCTCCCCCGCGCTTTCGCCCGCCTGCAAGTTCATGATGATGGGTGTTATCGCGTCCAACTCCACCGCCATGAGCGAGTACGTGCTGCACATGAATGTTGAGCGCTTGGAAGTCGCCCTCTTTATCCTTTCGTTCGCCATCAGTGGCTTTATCATCGGCATCCTGGTCGCACGTGCCCTGCATTTGCCGTATAGCGAGACGACTACTATGTGCTTTACCTGCGGCATGCGTAACATCTCTTCGGGCGCCGTCATCGCCACGCAGTACTTTCCCGGCGAGGTCGTATTCCCCGTCATGTGCGGTACGCTGTTTCAACAGGTGCTGGCCTCGATTATCGGGCATCTCTTTGAGCGCCTAACCGGCGAGGAGCGCGCCAAACAGCGCAAGCGGGTCGAGGCCGGTCGCGACGCCATGGCACGCTAGACTGTCCGCATTACGCAGGCCCTCGCCTTGCTACGCGAGCGTTTCCAGATGCGCGCGTAGGCGCTCAGCATCGATATCGAGCGTCGTCTCGGCATTGACCTGGGCCAGACGATAGCCCACAAAGTAGGGCGATACCACCCAACGTGGCAGCGCCTTGGCAATGGTCCGGCCGCCCAGGTGATAGAAGAACAAGTTGTACGACTCCGCGCGACCGCCGTGGTGCTCGTACAGGATATAGCGCAGAGCCACCTGAATCGCATCGGCAAACAGGTCCGCTTCGGCTTGGTCGCGGGCGTCGTCGCTGGCGGCGATTCCCTGTGGAGCCGAGACGTTGACCTCAAAGAATCCCATGATCGGTTCGGTTGAAATGTTGACCGAGATTCTCCCCCGCCGCCAAACATCGATGCCTTCAAAGTTGGCTGAGGTCAGCGCCGCATAGCCGTCCTCCTGTTCCAAGCCCACAATCTGCATGTGCGGGTGAACCAGGCTGCCGCCCGAAAGCGGGCCTTTGTTCTTGTACATAAGCACACTGCGGTACTGTTGGGAATCGATCATCTGCTGCCAACAGCCCAGGGCAAACCGCATCACATGATGCAGCTCGTCCGGTTCATAGGTCACCAGGTCGGCGTCGTGATTGGCCGACTCGATCAATACGGTCTGACGGGTGGCCCGCAAGGTCTTGAACTTATTCTCGAGCCAGATGCAGTCACCGTCGCGCTGGATGATATTGGCGAGCCCCTCCGTGTCGCAAAAGGGACACGCGGTGCCAGGGCGACGATTATCGTCGGGCTTGCCGTTCGCCTGCTGAACGTCAAATACGAGCGCCACGGGTTATATCTCCAGCGGCACAATCTTGGTGCCATGGAGCTCGGAGACGCCGAGCGTCGCCGCGACCGCGTCGCGATTTGCCGTAGTGATGCCGCCGCCGGGAAGGATGGTCAAACGATCGCCCGCATACTCGATTAAACGAGCCAGGTGATCGAAATTATCCTCGATCGACGTACCGGCCGCGCCGCCATGCGTGAGGATGCGCGTAACGCCGCAGTCAGCAAGCGTATCAATCGCATCGAGCTGAGCCTCGGGCGAGAGCTGGTCAAATGCCATGTGGAAGGTGATGTCAAGGGACTCGCGCTTGCACTCCTCGGTCGCGCAGCCCGCAGCCATAACGAGGGCGCCGAGGGTGAGCTCGTCGAACGCCCAGCCGCCGGCACAGGGCTTGCAACAGCCAAAGACCAGGCCGTCAACGCCGGCGCTCACGGCAAGGCCCAGGTCCATCTCCATCATGCGCAGCTCGTCCTGGTTGTAGTGAAAGTCGCCGCCACGCGGACGGATCATACACATCACCCGCGCGTCATGCTCGTGAGCGTAGCTGACTGTAGCGCTAATAACGCCAGCGGAAGGCGTGGTGCCACCGACGGCGAGGTTGTCACACAGCTCAATGCGCCCTGCACCGGCCTCGATGGCCGCCGGCACTCGCTCAAAGTTCTCGGCACAAAACTCGTACAGCATAGATAAGCCCCCAAAGACAGCAGATGTTATCCGACGGGCATTGTCACACATCCCCATGAAGTTGCGGTGGAATAGGGACTGTTTTGGCGTCTAGAGCCTTCATTTAGTCCCTATTTCACCGCAACTTAGAATGATTCCTTGGGAACGGCGCGGCTTGCCGAAAAAAGGCTGCCGATGGTGAATGTTGCGCAACAAGATTTCGGAATCCCGATTAACCATGGCAGTATCGACATTCGCATTTAGAGGAAAGGATTGCCATGTTTAAGAGCATCCAAAAGAGCGGAAGGATCGCAGCAGTCGCCATCGGCCTGATCGCAGCCCTGTCTCCGCTCGCAGCCCCTCCAGCAGCATTAGCCGGCGGTAGCGTACCGACGCCTGAGCTCGAGAAGTCGTATAGCTTTAAGACCAGCAACGATATCAGTCTTTCGGACTTCCGTACCAGCGGTCATACGCAATTCGGTTATCTATTTGATTGTGATGGCTATTTCAATGATAGGAGCGTTGCTCTTATTAATTTAGAAGATGGCAGCACAAGCCCCGTTAACATTCCGGATGAGTACTATGATTCTGCATGTCTTTCAGAAAACGATGAACTCTACTGGGTAGATAATGGCAATTTAGTCGTATTCTCACCGAACACCAAAACACGGACAGTTCATCCCATCAATCCAACCAAATATGCTCATACCGAAGTAATCATCTCCGAAAACTGCAAAAGAGCAGCTGTGGAATGTTATGACTCTGATTATGCACCTAAACAGGTCATGTTCTATGACCTCAACTCCGATGAACTAATTCAGTCTTATCAGTCAAATAAAGACGACTCTTCGTACTACTTCTCAAAAGATATGAGCCGTCTATATGCCTTACAGGACAATACTAAGGACGGCGTCGTTGCACTTAGGGTTTTCAACTGTGATACAGGGTCAACAGAATTAAAGACCGTCAACGTAAAAAAAGATGATAGGTCTTCGGATGTCAACTGCATTACCCTCAGTTCTAGTTCGGACGACATTTATCTTCAGAGCGATATCGCGTTAATCAAAGCAGACCGCGACGGGAATATGCGCATTCTACTCAATGATGACGACCTCGCCCCTGGCGGACTGTATTCATCAACATCGACGGAGTTCTATTCCGTCTACACAAAGAATGGTTCGAACGATCTTTTCGAAGAAGATGATGGTGATTACTACTTAAATGAACAGGATGCAAACCTTAGCATTCTCGATTTACGAAGCGATGACATCATCAGCACAACCGCCTACCCTTTCGGCTATGGAATCCTCGACGGCATCTCGCATGACGGAAACATCTTGCTGGGATATTGCGTCGACAATGACAAGTTGGGAAATATCTTAGTAGATGCCAAATCTGGATCAAAAGTCAAATTTGGTTCCTCGGACAATTGTCTTTCATTCATGAATGGCGACCGAGAAATACTGGCGACTTATCAGAGCGATTACATGCTTCATGTGAACATCTACAAGTCGAACATTCCCCATTCACTACCCGATGATGTTCTCTACTTTGTCCAGACTCACCTGCCGTTTGTTATTGGCGGTGGCGTGGCGATCATCCTCATCATCGGTGGCACGATTGTTGTCCTTTGCATCCGCAAGAAGCGCGCGAAGGCCGCGGACGGTGCGACAGCCGCAGTGCCCAAGCCTCAGCGCAAGCAGCGTCGTCGTCAGAAGCACGCCCAGCAGAACGTCGTTCCACCCGCAGCGCCTGCGATGCCGACGGCACCAGCAGCCCCGACCGAGCCTGCCCGCTTCTGCCGTCACTGCGGAACCCCGCTCGTGCCCGAAGCCCAGTTCTGCCCAACATGCGGACAAAAGGTAGACTAGCGAACAAAACCCAATAGACCCCAACCACCAAGGCCCCGTTCCGAAACACTCCAGAACGGGGCCTTGTTTTGGTGCAAGGGGGTGGCGACCTAGTCGTTGGGGACGTTCTTAAACGACTAGTCATTCAAGAACGTCCATTACAGTCGAAATTGTCAGCCCGGGACCGTCTCGGGCTACGAT
>CAUEUQ010000050.1:0-16007 GCA_959021215.1 uncultured Collinsella sp.
AAGTAATGAAAGAACAGTTGAAAAGCATTGACGAGCGTGCGAAAGAAGAACTTTCGGCAAGGACCGCGATGACGATGAGCGGCTTGGGGATATGACGCTTGTGCTTGTGATAGGCGTCCTCGTCGGGATGCACTTTGCGCTTGGGTTTTTGAGCATCGTCATGCAGGGAAACGGGCGTGGGAATGTCGACCTTGGGGATACCAAAATCCTTATCGAAAGCCGGCAGCACGCAAGTCTCATTGGGGTCGGCGGCGTCTGAGAGCACCGCAGCGGCAGAGGCTGGCGCATGCGGCACCTCGGTATCGATCTGCTCTTGCGTTAGGCGCGGAAAGCCCGCCGTGCGGCCCGCTGCCAGGTCGGATGCGGCCGCGTCCTCGGAGAGGATACCCGGAGCGGGGCGTCCGCATTTGGGGCACGTACGATCATGCGGAGAAAGACGGGCACCGCAGCCCTCACAGAACACGAACTCGGTGTGCTCGGGGCCATCGCCCGGACCCACATAGGCGTTGCAGTAGGGGCAGAACGAGGCGCCGTCCTCGATAGTCTTAAGGCAATGCGGGCAGATCACGGCATCCTCTTTTCGAAGCAATTCAAACAATCGAGGTTAGAGCATAACATCGCCACGGCCCCACAGGAACAAGGCACCAATTCAACATCGCCAGGGCGTAGCTACTTCTTCTTTTTGCTTGGCATCGAGACCTTGATGCCTTGGGCGGACTTGGTCACGCGAGAGCGCTTGGCTCCGGCACTCTTCTTTTTCTTGGGCTGGGCCTGGGCCACGCCCTCGAGTGCGCGGGCCTCGGCCTCGCGAGCGGTGCGATCTTCGCGGCGCTGCGCCATGTCGGCGGCGACGCGCTTGGCAAAACGCTCGGCCGTCGAACCCGTCGAGCTCACCTTGCCGCCACCGCGACCCAGGTGGACGCGCACACCACGGCCAAAACCAGTTGCGGCATGACGACGACGCGGCTTGAGCGAATCCATCATCGTGGCGAGCTTAAAGAACACCGAGCAGGTAAAGACCACGATAACAGCCAAGATAACCATCTGGCCCATCGACAGGTTGGCAATAGACAGCAGCTCCGGGAATCCGATAACGCCCACCAGGATGCCGGCGACTACAAACACAAAGAGCACCACACGTAAGGGCGTGAGAGGCTGCGAGATGCACCAGATTAGGCTGACGCTCGCCGCGCACGACGTAAGCAGGCACATCGTAGACAGCGTGAGCTGGCTAAAGCCAAACACGCGCGCCACAAAGATATCGAGCGCCGCAGCCAAAATGACCGCAATCGACGCCGGCAGTGCACGCTTGAGTACGTTGCTCAAAAACGCACCCTTCACACGAGCATTGTTGGGCTCCAGGCCCAACACAAAGCCCGGCGCGCCGATGCAGAAGAAGTTAATGAGCGTCATCTGGATGGGCTCGAAGGGGTACGGCGACAGCGCGATACACAGCGCCGCCAGGCCCATCGAGAACAGCGTCTTGGTCAGGAACAGTGAGGCCGAACGCTGCAGGTTGTTGATGGAGCGACGGCCCTCGGCCACCACGGCGGGCATCGAGGCAAAATCGTTGTCGACGAGTACGATCTCGGCCACGTTGCGCGCGGCATCGGAGCCAGCCGCCATGGCGACGGAGCAGTCGGCCTCCTTGAGCGCCAGCACGTCGTTGACGCCGTCGCCCGTCATGGCCACGGTGTGCTCGCGGCGCTTGAGCGCCTGCACGAGCTCGCGCTTCTGCTGCGGGGTCACACGACCAAAGACATGGTAGCGGTCCACTGCGGCATCGAGCTTGGCCGGCGTATCGAGCGTCGTGGCGTCCACATAAGCGTCCGCCCCCGGCACGCCCACCACGCGCGCGATCGACGACACCGTACGCGGGTCGTCGCCACTGATCACGTTGAGGGTCACGCCCTGCTCGTTAAAGTAGCCGATGGTTTCGGCCGCCGAAGTACGGATCTCGTCGCGGATGGTCACAAAGCCCACGGGCTCGGCCTCGCCCACCATATCGCCATCGGGCGAAAAGCCCTCCACGCGCGCCACCACGAGCACGCGGCAGGTATCGGCAAGCTCGGCGACACGGTTCTCGACCTGCGAAAACACACGATCGGAGAGCACAAACTGCGCCGCACCCATCACATAGGAGCCCTGCGCAAACGACGCACCGCTCCACTTTTTGGAGGACGAGAACGGAATGACCGACAGCGGCTCAGACACCTCGACCGGGCGATCGGCGTAATAGTTGAGCAGCGCCTGGCAGGTCTCGTTGGCATCGGCCGAAGTCGCACGCGCGACGTTAGCCAGCGCAAAATCGAGCACTGTGGTATCGACGGGAACGGCCGCCTCGTCCGAGCCGGCGTCTAGGCTCACGCCCTCAACCGGCAGCGGATACGTGCCCTCGACCTCCATACGGCCCGACGTGATGGTGCCCGTCTTGTCCAGGCACAGCACGTCGACGCGAGCGAGCGTCTCGATGCAGTAGAGCTGCTGTGCCAGCACCTTGCGGCGGGCCAGGCGCACCGTGGCGATGGCGAGCACCGACGAGGTCAGCAGCACCAGGCCTTGCGGGATCATGCCCAGCAGGGCACCCACCGTGGACAGCAGCGCCGACGAAGGCACATGACCAGCCAACAGCTCGGAGAAGCACCACGAAAGCGCGCTATCGCCCGGGGTTCCCGCGGCATCCCACAGCTCGCTCACACTCGAGGCAAACAACGCCAAACCGAGCGGGATCATGATGATGCTCGCAAAGCGCACGATGGCGTTAAGCTCGTTCATGATCTCGGAATTGACCTTTTTGACGTATTTGGCCTCGTTATTGATCTTAGCCACGTAGTTGTCGGCGCCGACATGGATCACGCGAGCGCGCAGCAGGCCCGAGTCGATAAAGCTGCCGCTCATGAGCTCGGAACCGGGCTGTTTCTTGATAAGGTCGCTCTCGCCCGTCAGCAGGCTCTCGTTCACGAGCGCTTCGCCGGAAACCACCACGGCGTCAGCGGGAATCTGGTCGCCGCGCCCCAGGCGGATGATGTCGTCGAGCACGATCTGGTCCAAGTCGAGCTCCACCTCGGCACCGTCGCGCACCGCGATGGCCTTCTTAGAGGTCAGCAGCGTGAGCTTATCGACCATCTTCTTGGACCGCATGGATTGAATGACGCCAATAGCGGTATTGAGGAACACCACAAACAGGAACGTCAGGTTCTTAAACGAACCGGTCAAAATGACCAGGAACGCCAAGATCACGTTGATCAAATTGAACAGCGTGCAGAGGTTCTCGATGATGAGCTCTTTGACCGACTTGGTCTTGAGCTCCATGTTGCGGTTGATCTTACCGGCGGCGATGCGCTCCTCAACCTCGGCGGTCGAGAGTCCGCGCTCGATATCCGTTGCTGCCATACCACGTCCCATCACGTCGCGTCGGTATAAGAAAAACCGACCGGACCATGCGAGGTTCGGACGGTCTTACGTTCGATGGTGCCCCATGTTGGATTCGAACCAACGGCCTTCTGCTCCGGAGGCAGACGCTCTAATCCCCTGAGCTAATAGGGCCAGCGTTTAGCATTATACCCAAGTGCACCACGGGCTATCAAAATAAAAGAAAAAGCTTTGCAATTCCGAGGAAGACGCGGCGCAAAGGCCCACTTTAGAAGGCAAAAGCGAGTCAGATAGTATAAACTCTCATGCACCATATATACACGGCTCGCGATGCGGGCCGTTTTTGCAAAAGTTATCCATCGAGGTGAGAGGCACACCATGATTGCAATTTTAAAGCAGAGCGCCAGCGACGAGGCCGTCGGCCATATCGTCAGCTGGATTGAGAAAAAGGGCCTGAAGACCGATGTCTCGCGCGGCGAGAATGAGACGATTATCGGCCTGGTGGGCGATACGACCAAGATCGACCCGTTCCTGCTCGAGTCCATGGATGTCGTCGAGCGCGTGCAGCGCGTCTCCGAGCCGTTCAAGCGCGCCAACCGTAAGTTCCACCCCGAGGACTCCGTCATCGACTGCGGCCACGGCGTCAAGATCGGCGGCGATCAGTTCCAGGTCATCGCCGGCCCGTGCTCCGTCGAGGGCGAGAACCTCGTCCGCATCGCCCGCCGCGTGAAGGCCGCCGGCGCCACGATGCTGCGCGGCGGTGCCTACAAGCCCCGCACCTCCCCCTACGCCTACCAGGGCATGGGCCCCGCCGGCCTCGACCTGCTGTGCGAGGCGTCTGCCGAGCTCGACATGCCGATCGTCACCGAGATCATGGACCCACGCGACGTGCAGGTCTTCCTTGACAAGAAGATCGACGTCATGCAGATCGGCGCCCGCAACGCCCAGAACTTCCCCCTGCTCAAGGAGGTCGGCAAGACCAAGACTCCGGTCCTGCTCAAGCGCGGTATGTCCGGCACGATCGATGAGCTGCTCATGGCCGCCGAGTACATCATGAGCGAGGGCAACGACAACGTCATCCTGTGCGAGCGCGGCATCCGCACCTTCGAGACCCGTACCCGCAATACCTTCGACCTCAACGCCGTGCCGGTGCTGCACCACCTGTCGCACCTGCCCGTCGTCGCCGACCCCAGCCACGCCACCGGCTACACCCGCTACGTTGAGCCCATGGCGCTCGCCGCGACCGCCTGCGGCGCCAACGGTCTGGAGATCGAGGTCCACGACGAACCGAGCCGCGCCTGGTCCGACGGCGCCCAGGCCCTCACCCCCGATCAGTTCGACGACACCATGCGCCGCATCCGAGCCATCCGCGAGGTTGTCTGCCAAGAGACCATGGAGTAGCCCATGGGTACGGTGAGAAACGCACGCGTTAACCAGGGCGGCCCCAAATGCGCGGGCATCGTGGGCCTGGGCCTCATCGGCGGCAGCTTTGCCCGCGGCTATGCGCAGGCGGGCGTCCGCGTGCTGGCCTGGGACCCCGATGACGATGTCATGACGGCCGCTAGCATGGGCACTGTCGCCGGAGAGCTCAACGACAAGACACTCGGCGAGTGCGACATCATCGTCCTGGCTTGCTACCCCGAGGCATGCATCGAGTGGCTCGAGACGCACGCCAAGGCGCTCGCCGACGCCACCGACACCGACGCCATCATGGGTCCCGTGGTGATCGACACGGTGGGCGTCAAGGGCATCGTGTGCGAGCGCGCCTTTGAGCTTGCCCGCGAGCACGGCTTTTACTTTGTGGGCGCGCACCCCATGGCGGGCACGCAGTACTCGGGCTATGCGCACTCCCGCGCCGACCTGTTCCAGGGCGCGCCGCTCGTGCTCGTGCCGCCCGCGGTGGACGACGCACTTAAGCTGGAGCTTTTGGGCCAGGTGCGCGAGATGGTGCGCCCCTTGGGCTTTGGCAAGTTCAGCGTGACCAGCGCCGCCGAGCACGACCGCGTCATCGCCTTCACGAGCCAGCTTGCGCACGTGGTATCCAACGCCTACGTCAAGAGCCCCACCGCCCAGGTCCACCACGGCTTTTCGGCCGGTAGCTACCGCGATCTCACCCGTGTGGCGCACCTCAATCCTCAGATGTGGTCCGAGCTTATGATCGACGACGCCGATGCGCTCGCCTTCGAGATTGACCATCTGATCGAGTCGCTTGGCGCCTACAGCCGTGCGCTCAAGGACCGCGACCAGCGCTATCTGGAGAATCTCCTTGCCGAGGGCGACCGCATTAAGCGCGCGCTCGACGACGAGGCCTCCCACTAGACCACCTATCACGCCAGGTCGAAAGGACCGAAGCTTATGGCGATTACCATCGATATCGACACCGCACGCCCCTACCAGGTGCATGTTGGCACGTTTTTGCTGGAGCAGGCGGGACCGCTCGTTCGCGCCACTGCCGGCGGCACCAAGGCCGTCATCGTGACGGACACCAACGTGGGCCCGCTCTACCAGATGCCCGTTAAGCAGAGCCTGGAGGCGTCAGGCTACGAGGCGAGCATCTGCACCTTCGAGGCCGGCGAGGCCCATAAGCGCGCCGAAACCTATGTTGCCATTTTGGAGTTTGTGGCCGAGCACGAGCTTTCGCGCTCCGACGTGATCGTGGCACTCGGCGGCGGCGTCGTGGGCGACGTGGCGGGCTTTGTGGCCGCCACCTACATGCGCGGCTGCAAGTTTGTGCAGATCCCGACGAGCCTGCTCGCCATGGTGGATTCATCGGTGGGCGGCAAGACGGCCATCGACCTAGCTGCTGGCAAGAACTTGGCCGGCGCCTTTTGGCAGCCGAGCGTGGTTATCGCCGACGTGGGGTGCCTGGCCACCCTCACGCCCGAGCAGTTCGCCGACGGCTGCGGCGAGGTCGTCAAGCACGCCGTGATCGCCGACCCGGAGCTTTTCGCCGAGCTGGAGAAGACCCCGCTCACGCTGGAGCTGCTCAACCGCGATGTGGCCCGCGTAGCGCTCATCATCGCCCGCAACATCGACATCAAGCGCGCCGTGGTCGTTGCCGACGAGCGCGAGACCAACCAACGCAAGCTGCTCAACTTTGGACACAGCGCCGGACACGCCGTCGAGGCCTGCGAGCACTTTGAGCTCGGGCACGGCAACTGCGTGTCGATCGGCATGGGCATCATCACGCGCGCCGCAGCCCTGCACGGCGTCTGCGATGCCGCACTGCCCGGTCGTATTGAGGAGCTCTGCGCGCGCCACGGCCTCAAGACCCGCTGCAGGCTTTCGGCCGACGCCGTCTTTGCCGAGGCACTCCACGACAAAAAGCGCGCCGGTGACACTATCGACCTGGTAATTCCGCACGACATTGGCCGTTGCAGCATCGACCGCACGCCGCTTTCCACTTTCCACGAACTCATTGCCGAGGGCCTCGGCCAGAAGGGAGACGCATCCGCATGCTAGCCCGCATCACCCCGTCCCCGCTCAAGGGCACCGTTCCCGCCATCGCGTCCAAGTCGATGGCGCATCGCCTCATCATCTGCGCTGCGCTTGCCAACGGCGAGACGCACGTTACCTGCAACACCACCTGCGCCGACATCGAGGCTACGGTGCGTTGCCTTACGGCCCTGGGCGCTCGCATCGAGACCGTCGAGGACGGCTTCCAGGTCCACCCCACCATGAAGAGTGTTGAGTTTGGCCTGCTCAAGGCACTTGCGGGCGGCACGCTCGACTGCGGCGAAAGCGGCTCCACGCTCCGCTTTATGTTGCCCGTCGCCTGCGCGCTGGGCGCAGAAGCAACTTTTGTGGGTCAGGGACGCTTGGGCGCCCGCCCGCTGTCCCCGCTCTCGGACGAGATCATCGCCGCCGGATGCGACCTACAGGGTCTGGGCGGTTTTCCGCTCAAGACGAGCGGCCGCATGCGCCCGGGCACCTTTGTGCTTCCGGGCAACGTGAGCTCGCAGTATATCTCAGGCCTGCTGCTGGCGGCCCCGCTACTGGCCCAGCCCTCCTGTGTGCAGGTGACCGGCCTCATCGAGAGCCGCCCCTATATCAACCTGACCATCCAGGCCATGAAGGCCTTTGGCGTCGAGGTCAACGTCGAACGTATTCCGGCCAAGGACGGCCAGCCCGAGGTCACGAACTTCCGCGTGAGCAGCGGCTCGTACCGCACGCCCGGCAACGTGGCCGTCGAGGGTGACTGGTCCAACGCTGCCTTTTGGCTGTGTGCCGGCGCCATCGGCACCGACCCCATCACCGTCGAGGGCGTGTCGCTGAGCTCTGCGCAGGGCGACCGCAACGTGCTTGCGGCGCTTTCGCGCTTTGGTGCCCGCATCGTGCGCTCCACCAACGCCGCCACCGTGCAGTCCGACAAGCTCGCCGGCTTTGAGATGAGTGCCCACGACATTCCCGACCTGGTGCCCGTTATCTCGGCCGTGGCCTCGCTGGCACAGGGCCGCACCTTTATCCGCGATTGCGCCCGCCTGCGTATCAAGGAATCCGACCGCCTGGCCACAACCACCCGCGAGCTCACCGCGCTGGGCGCGCAGGTGCGCATTGCCGGCGACGACCTCATCATCAAGGGCGTCGATGCCTTCACCGGCGGTGAGGTCGATTCGCACAACGACCACCGCATCGCCATGATGGCCGCCATCGCCGCAAGCCGCGCCACCGGCGAGGTCGTGATCCACGGCGCCGAGGCCGTCAACAAGTCCTATCCCGATTTCTTCGACCACTACCGCCTACTGGGCGGCAAGGTCACACTCGAGGAGGAATAGCATGTCCTCGACCTTTGGCAACGTCTTGCATCTGAGCATCTTCGGCCAATCGCACTCCCCCGCTATCGGCTGCTCGCTCGATGGCATCCCGGCGGGCATCGCCGTGGACCAGGAGCAGCTGCAGGCCTTCCTTAACCGTCGCGCCCCCGGCCGCGACGAGACCGCAACCAAACGCCGCGAGGCCGACGCCGCGCATATCATCGCCGGTGTGGTCGATGGACACACTACTGGCGCACCCATCGCCGCGATTATCGAGAACACCAACACGCGCTCCAAGGATTACTCCGAGCTGCGCCGCAAGCCCCGTCCCGGACATGCGGACTTCCCTGCGCGTGTGAAGTATCACAACATGCACGATGTCGCTGGTGGCGGGCATTTCTCTGGCCGCCTAACGGCGCCCTTGTGCGTCGCCGGCGGGATCGCGCTGCAGGCGCTCGAGGCCCGCGGCATTCAGGTGATGGCGCACGTCGCGCAGATCGGCGGTATCTCCGACCTGCCGATGGACGATATGGTCTATCGCGAGGCCGACCGCAAGGCGATCCTTACGAACAATCTGCCGTGCATTGACGCCGCCGCAGCCGGCCGCATGCGCGAGGAGATTCTGGCCGCGCGCGACGAGCTCGACAGCATCGGTGGCATCGTGGAGTGCGGCATCTACGGACTGCCTACGGGCATCGGAGACCCCATGTTCGACGGCATCGAGAACCGCATCGCGCAAATCGCGTTCGGGATTCCCGCCGTAAAGGGCGTGGAGTTTGGCATGGGCTTTGCCGTGGCCGCCATGCGCGGCAGCGAGAACAACGATCCGTATCGCATCGATGCCGAGACCGGAAAGATCGAGGTCGAATCCAACAACGCCGGCGGCGCCCTGGGCGGTATTTCGACCGGCGCGCCCGTCATGTGGCGTATGGCCGTAAAGCCGACGCCCTCCATTGGCCGCGAGCAGCAGACCGTAGACATGGACGCTATGGAAAATGCCGAGCTCTCGGTCCACGGCCGCCACGATCCCTGCATCGTCCCCCGAGCCGTCCCCGTAGCCGAAGCAGCCGCCGCCCTCGCCATCTGGGACGCTCTCCTCGAGGACGCCGCCCAGCTCTAACCAGCCCACCCCGGGCAATGATTCACGAAAGGGGTCCCTATGGACCTTGCTGACATCCGCCAGGCCATCGATGGCATCGACACCACGCTCCTCAACAGCTTTATCGAGCGCATGGACATTGCCACCGAGGTCGCCAAGTCAAAAATCGAGATGGGCAAGGCCGTCTTCGACCCCGCCCGCGAGCGCTCCAAGCTCAACAACCTCGCCAGCCGCGCGCCCGAGCGCTACGAGGCGCAGACCATCACCCTGTTCCGTCTCCTCATGAGCATGAGCAAGGCCGAGCAGCAGCGCTACATCAACGAACTCAAGGGCATCACTGTCTCGCAAAAGGCCCACGCCACGGCTGCAGCCTTTGACACGCCCTTCCCTCAAACTGCCACCGTCGCTTGCCAGGGCGTTGAGGGCGCTTACAGTCAAATCGCCGCGTGCAAGCTCTTCGACGTGCCCGACATCGCGTTTTTCGAGACCTTCGAAGGCGTTATGCGCGCTGTGCGCGACGGCTTCTGCGAGTTTGGCGTGCTGCCCATCGAGAACTCCACCGCCGGCTCGGTCAACGCCGTCTACGACCTGCTCGCCCAGTTCGACTTCCACATCGTGCGCTCGCTTCGCCTCAAGATCGACCACAACTTGCTCGTCAAGCCTGGCACCAAGCTCGCGGACATACGCGAGGTCTACAGCCACGGTCAGGCCATCGCGCAGTGCGCTAGCTTTATCGAGGCGCACGGTCTGCACGCCACCAAGTACCCCAACACGGCTATGTCGGCCGAGATGGTCGCCAATTCCGACCGCACCGATGTTGCCGCCATCGCATCGCGCAGCTGCGCGGCACTCTACGGCCTGGAGATGCTGGAGCCCAACATCCAGGACTCGGACAACAACTACACGCGCTTTGTCGTCATCAGCCGCGAGCCGCGCGTCTACCCCGGCGCCAACCGCACCTCGCTCATGATCACCACGGCCAACGAGCCGGGCGCACTCTATCGTGTACTCGAGCGCTTCTACGCACTCAATATCAACCTCATCAAGCTCGAGAGCCGCCCCATCCCCGGCCGCGACTTTGAGTTTATGTTCTACTTTGATCTGGACTGCCCCTTTGGCAGCAAGGCCCTCGACGACCTGCTCGATTCCATCGACGACGTGTGCGAGAGTTTCACCTACTTTGGCAGCTACACGGAGGTGCTCTAGATGACCGATACCGCCGCAACCCGCCCCTACGGCGTGCTGGGCCGCGTGCTGGGCCACAGCTATACCCCGACCATCTACAAAGAGCTCGCTGGGCTTGAATACGTGCGTTTTGAACGCGAGCCCGAGGATCTTGAGGCTTTTATGACGGGCGACGAATGGGAGGGCACCAACGTGACCATCCCCTACAAGCGCGCCGTCATGGAATACCTGGACGAGCTGAGCCCGCTCGCCGAGCGCATGGGCAACGTCAACACCATCACGCGCCTGCCCGACGGCCGCCTGCACGGCGATAATACTGACTACTTCGGTTTCCAGTGCCTGGTCGAGGAGTTGGGCGTTGAGGTTGCCGGCAAGAAGGCCCTCGTGCTCGGTGCCACCGGCGGCGCCGGCACCACGGCAAGTATGGTGCTGGGAGACATGGGCGCCATCGTCGTACCCGTGGGTCGCACGAGCGAGGTCAACTACGACAATATCGCGCAGCAGTCCGACGCCTCCCTACTCATCAACTGCACGCCCGCCGGCATGTTCCCCCATTGCCCCGACGCGCCTTGCACGCTCGAAGGCCTCGATGCGCTCGAGGGCGTCATCGACATTGTCTACAACCCCGCCCGCACGGGCCTGATGCTCGAGGCCGAGCGCCGCGGCATCCCCTGCATCGGCGGCCTGCTTATGCTTGTTGCCCAGGCGGCACAAGCTGTCGAGCGCTATACCGGCAAAGCCACCCCGCGCGAGAGGATCCTGGACGTAACGGAGCGCCTGTCACGCCGCGAACAGAACATCGCGCTGATCGGCATGCCGGGCTCGGGCAAGACCCGCGTGGGCGAGCAGATCGCCCAGCTCACGGGCCGCGAGCACATCGATCTCGATCGCGCCCTCGAGGAGCGCCTGGGCATGCCCTGCGCCGACTTTATCATCAAATGCGGCGAGGCGGCCTTCCGCGAGCAGGAGACGGCAGCGCTGGCCGACATCTCCAAGCGCAGCGGCTTGGTGCTCTCCACCGGCGGCGGCGTGGTTACGCGCGACGAGAACTACCCTCTGCTGCACCAAAACAGCCAGATCGTGATGCTCAACCGCAAGCTCGACGAGCTCGCCCACAAGGGCCGCCCCATCACCGCGCGCGACGGCATCGACAAGCTGGCCGAGCAGCGTATGCCGCGCTACCGCGCCTGGGCCGACTACATCATCGACTCACGCGACTGCGCCGCCAACACCGCCCATGCCCTCCTCGACACCCTCCCACCCGCTCTCTAACCAAAACCACCACAAAGGGGGCAGGCACCTTTGTGGTGGTTTTTCAACTGCAAAGGAAGCAACCATGAAAGCACTCGTCATTAACGGCCCCAACCTCAACATGCTCGGCATTCGCGAGCCAGGCATCTACGGCAGCGACAACTACGATCGCTTAGTGCAGATCTGCCAGGAAGCGGGTGCCGCACAGGGCTTCGACGAGGTCGAGGTCTTCCAGTCTAACCACGAGGGCAGCATCGTCGACAAGATCCAGGAGGCTTACGGAAAGGTCGACGGCATCGTCATCAACCCGGCCGCCTACACGCACACAAGCGTGGCCATCCTGGACGCGCTCAAAGCCGTTGCCATCCCTGCCGTCGAGGTGCACATCAGCGCCGTAGAGACGCGCGAAGACTTCCGCCAGGTGAGCTACGCCCGCCTAGCCTGCTTCGCCACCATCACCGGCGAGGGCCTGCAAGGCTACGCCCACGCGCTGGAGCTGCTGAGGGAACGTCTCGAAAAGTAGCCTCGCGCGCAAATCCATCAACCCCGATTCACACGCTAATAATGCCAGTGCCGCCAGCAGCAACCTCGCTACTGGCGGCACTTTATTACTGGCATATAATCATTGCAGTCACACAACGTCTGGAGACGCGCATGTTAAGCATCCATCTGGGGGATTACCCCGGTTCCATCTACGATACCGAAACCTATTTTAGGAACTCATACTTGGACTCATGGTTCGAAGACCCTATGGCCGCACAGATTATTAAAAGCGTGGACGGATCAGAGCTCATCGGTCCCCACAACATCGTAAGCAAACAGCTGGGCTCGATCACCCCACTCGAACTGTCCGGCGGCGTTAAGACGCTGCTGCTGGTGCGCAATCTCCCAAATATGGTGTTCAACGCATCCACCTGCGGAGACAACTGTGCCCGCTGGCTACTCAAGATCGGCAAAGAGCAGGATGTGATGGTGACCTTATACCACATCATGAAATTCCCCTGGAAGAGCTTTGAAATCCGCATTGAAAACGATGGCCGCATCGTCAGAAACATGCAGGAGTTTGTCGGCGCCACGAATGACTTTTTGGATGTTGATGAGTAATGAAGGGAACGCATACCGTTGTCGTAGAGCGTGCAAAGGTCAAATACACACTCACGTTTAAGCGCAATATTTCCTTTATACGCGGCAACAGCGGCACGGGTAAAACGACGCTCATCTCGATGATTCGCGACTACAACGACCGAGGACCGGAAAGCGGCGTTGCACTCAGTTGCGACGTGCCTTGCGAAACGCTTTCCGGCAGACGCTGGGAGCGCGAACTATCGATCATCGAAGATTCAATCGTCTTTCTAGATGAGGGTAACGAGTTTATCTACTCAAAGGACTTCGCCAAAGCCGTCAACGGCTCGTCCAACTATTTTGTTCTGATATCTCGTCGCGATGCCAACGAGCTCCCCTACAGCGTTGATGAGATCCTGAAGCTAGTCAACACGACAAGTAAAACAATCAATGGCCGCAAGAGCGACAGGCGCTTCTACTCGGTGACCAAGCCGCTATACGACCACACGGCAAGTATGCTGTATCAGGATCTAAATGTTGGATTCGAGGTACCCGACGCCGTAGTTGTCGAGGATAGCAAATCTGGCTATCAATTCTACGACGCTCTTTGCAACCGACTCGGGATCCCCTGCTATACCGCCACCGGCGTTGCGAATCTAAAACGTACGATTCACGAATGTCCCGAGCAAAACATCCTTGCTATTGGAGACGGAGCAGCATTTGGTCCCTACATCGAAAAGGTGCTCGGACAGCGCGTTTACAAGAACGTACGCTTGTTCCTCCCCGAATCATTCGAGTGGACACTCCTGCAATCTGGCCTCATTCCCAGTAACGATATCTTAAAAATCCTCGAGGATCCCTCAAGCTATATCGAAAGCCGCGACTACCTGAGCTGGGAGCGGTTCTTCACCGATGTGTTGATCAAATACTCGGCAGACACTCGCTACGCCTACAGAAAGGTAAAGCTCAATGAGCAGTACCTGAGGCCGCAGGCGATGAATGCAGTTGCAAACGTCTTGCCCGAGTGCCTGAAGGCAGACTAGATACAGCGGGGAGGGCCAAGTTGGTCCTCCCCGCTTTTGTTACGCCTTCTTGATCACGTACGCCAATCCAATATCGCAGGCACAGCGTACGATTGACGCGAAGAACCACGATGCTGGCAGCGTCATAAGCAGAGGCTTGCTCACGCTCGGCTCCAGCCCCCTTTGGCGCGCCGAATAACCAATCCACATCAGCAGCACAATAGCAGCTCACGCCACGGCTTCGGCCTAAACGTATACCCGGCAAGAACAAAGAACACCGGCATGTGAAAAAGCCCGGACCACCAAGCGGTCCGGGCTTAATAAACGATGGTGCTCCATGGCGGATTCGAACCGTCGACCTTGGGATTAGAAGTCCCCTGCTCTATCCAACTGAGCTAATGGAGCAAATAACCGCACGCCCAAGCACGCGCACGCGTGCCAGGCGCTAGTAATTATAACCTAGTTGAACTGCTCGCGGTACGCCTTGCAGACCTCATCAACCGGGCCGTCCATGCGAAGGTCGCCCTTCTCAATCCAAACGGCGCGCTGGCAGATGCGCTCAACCTGCTCCATGGAGTGCGAAACGAACAGAACCGTCACGTCGCCGCTCTGGATAAAGTGCTGAATACGCGCCTCGCACTTTTGCTGGAAGAACACATCGCCGACGGACAGCGTCTCGTCAACGATCAGAATATCGGGCTCGGTGATCGTCGCGATTGCAAAGGCAATACGCGCCACCATGCCCGAGGAGAAGTTCTTAAGCGGCATGTCGACAAAGTTCTGCAGCTCAGCGAACTCGATAATGCCGTCAAAGTTGGCGTCGATGAACTCCTTGGTGTAGCCGAGCAGGGCACCGTTCAGATAGATGTTCTCGCGGGCGGTCAGCTCGGGGTCAAAGCCGGCACCAAGCTCAATCAGCGGCGCGATGTTACCGTGCACCTTAACGCTGCCCTCACTGGGCTCAAGCACGCCAGCGATGATCTTGAGCATCGTAGACTTGCCGGAACCATTGGTGCCGACCAGACCCACAACTTCGCCGCGATGAATATCGAACGAGATGTGCTTAAGCGCCCGAAACTCCTCAAAGAACAGCTCGTGCTTGGCAAGCTTAATGAAGTACTCCTTGAGGTTGGTCAGCGACTCAGACGCCATGTTAAAGATCATGGTGACGTCGTCGACCTCGACAGCCAGAGGCTGCTCGCTGTAATCAACAACAGATTCAGTCATCACAGCACTCCTTAGATGTAGAGGATGAACTTGCGCTCGGACTTATGGAACACGGTGTAGCCAATAACAAGCGCAAGAACCGCCCAAGCAACGCACATACAAAACGTCATAAGCGAGGGCGTAGTCTGGAACAGGAAGATATCGCGCATAAACTGCAGGTAGTTATACATGGGGTTCGCATAGACCAGAATGCGCACGAGATGCGGCATTTGCGCAACGAAGTCGGTCGTCCAGAAAATAGGCGTGATGTAAGTCCACGCCGTAATGACGACGCTCCACAGATGCATGACATCGCGGAAGAAGACCGTGAGGGCGGAGAGCATCATGCCCAGGCCCATGCAGAAGCACATAAGCAGCAGTAGGCAGACCGGCAGCAGAATCAGGTGCCAAGAAGGCATAACGTGGAACCACAGCATAACGATGGCAACGGCGACCAGCGAGAAGGCAAAGTTGACCAACGAGAAGAGCACCTTCTGCACCGGGAAGACCCAGCGGTGCACTTTAACCTTCTTGAGCAGCGGAGCCGCGCCCACGATCGACGTCAGGGCCTGGTTCGTAGACTCGGACATGACGGCAAAGGTGACGTTACCCACGATCAAGTACAGCGGGTACATCTCGGGCGTAATTGAGCCATTGCGGCCCTGGGCGAAAATCGTCGAGAACACGATGGCCATGACGATCATCATCAGCAGCGGGTTGAGCACCGACCATGCGACGCCCAGAACGCTACGGCGATACTTGATCTTAAAATCCTTGGTAACCAGCTGACGAAGGATAAACGCATCCTTCTCAAATTCGTTCTTAGCAAACGTCGCAGGCAGACTGCGAGTTTCTTGTTGCTTTGTCTGATCCGACACGGATGCAACTCCTTTACTCGTAATCGTTGACAAACGAACAGTATAGACCCGACGACCATGCAAACGATTCACGCAACAAAACTGGAGAACTAACCCACATCTTAGGATGCCATGACCAAACGGTGTTAGCGCCGGGCGATTTTAGCCGCTAATAGTCAAACTATTTTGACCAATCCCG
>CAUEUQ010000051.1:0-15246 GCA_959021215.1 uncultured Collinsella sp.
GGGATTGGTCAAAATAGTTTGACTATTAGCGGCTAAAATCGCCCGGCGCTAACAGCGTTTGGCGTTGCAGCGGGGTTTGAGATGCCAAAAAACGGCTTCCGACCAGCGTAGTTGATCAACTCAATTGTTCAAAAGGGGTATTTATAAGCGATTTGGCAATGAATTTAAAAATCTTTGGGTGGTGCTGTGGGCCACTGGTATGCATTTTGCGACCACAACCATGCGCCCGTTGACCTGCGACTTGGCTCAGCTTGTCCTCACGGCACCGTATCTTGTCCACAGATCCGTCAAGCTTTTGGTCAGCATTTGGTTGGAATGCGCATGAAACGTCGTGCGAGTATGGGCATATGTGGAGGTCATGAGGTTGTAGCTGCATATTCTTGCAGCCTAGGAGGTTGAAAGATACTATTACCAAGTCTTTTCCTGCTTCAGGCGCACCTTCACGACCTGAAGCCACATTTGCCCAGAGGAGGTGACAATATGAAGGCTTATGAACTGCTGTTCTTTGTTGACCCGTCGCTCGACCCCGAGACTCGTCTCGCTGTTATGAAGCGTATCGATACCACGATCGCTGAGGGCGCTGGCAAGGTCGACTCCGTTGACGAGTGGGGCAAGCGCAAGCTCGCCTACGAGATCAACGACCTCACCGATGGTGACTACACCCTCATCAACTTCCACGCAGATCCTACCCAGATCGCCGAGCTTGATCGCGTCCTGCGCATCACCGACGCTGTGGTCCGCCACATGATCGTCCGTCGCGACGACCAGGAGTAAGACTGTCGTTTTGGACTGGGCTTGTGCCCCAAGAGGAAGTAGTGAGTTATGAGCATCAATCGAGTGAACATCACCGGTAACCTCACCCGCGATCCCGAGCTGCGCGCCACCGCCGGCGGAACCCAGGTTCTGTCCTTTGGCGTCGCCGTGAACGATCGTCGCCGCAACGCGCAGACTGGCGAGTGGGAGGACTATCCCAACTTTGTCGACTGCACCATGTTCGGCACCCGCGCCGAGGCCGTGAGCCGTTTCCTGGCAAAGGGAAACAAGGTCGCGATCGAGGGCAAGCTGCGCTACAGCTCTTGGGAGCGCGACGGCCAGCGCCGGAGCAAGCTTGAGGTCATCGTCGATGAGATCGAGTTTATGAGCTCCCGTGGTGGCCAGGGTGGCTACGATCAGGGCGGTTACGCCCCCGCAGCTCCCGCGCCCGCAGCACGTCCTGCCGCACCGGTGGCTACGCCGCCCGCGGTCGACGTCTACGATGAGGACATCCCGTTCTAAGGGTTGTTCACCTATTTTTGAGTGAGAGGCGGCTTCGGTTCGCCGAAGTTGCCAAATGAAAGGTATTTTGACATGGCTAATGATTTTTCTGCACGTCAGCCGCGTCGTAAGTACTGCCAGTTCTGCAAGGAGAACACTGAGTTCATCGACTATAAGGACACTCAGCTTCTCCGTAAGTACATGACCGACCGTGGCAAGATCAAGCCCCGTCGCGTCACTGGCGCTTGCACGCAGCATCAGCATGACATCGCCAACGCCATCAAGCGCGCCCGCGAGATGGCTCTCCTGCCGTATACCGTCCCCGTGGTTTCCTCTCGTGGCAACCGCGACCGCGGCTAAGAAGGGAGACACATCATGAAGGTTATTCTTCTCGATGAGATCAAGGGCAAGGGCGGCGAGGGTGACGTCGTAGAGGTCGCTCAGGGTTACGCTGAGAACTTCCTGTTCCCCAAGAAGCTCGCTGTTGCCGCCACCAAGGGCAACCTCAAGCAGCTTGACGAGCGTCGCAACAACATCGCCAAGCGCGAGGCCGTCCGTCTGGCTACCGCCAACGAGACCAAGGCTGCCTTCGAGGGCAAGACGGTCACCGTTGACGTCAAGGTCGGCGACGAGGGCATCCTCTTTGGCTCCGTTACCGCCGCTATGATCGCTGATGCCATCAAGGCTCAGCTCGGTATGGACATCGACCGTAAGCGCGTCGAGCTCGGTAAGCCCATCAAGGTTGCCGGTGCCCACACCGTTGCCATCTCGCTGTACCGCGAGATCAAGGCCGAGGTTGTCGTTCTCGTCGGCGTTACCGCCGAGGAGCTCGCTGCCGAGGCTGAGGTCGAGGAGGCCGCTGAGGTCGCCGAGGCCGAGACCGCCGAGGTCGAGACTGAGGCTGCTGTCGAGTAGCATTTGCTGCAACGCAACAATCTTGTTCTAAGAAGGGCGCTCTGGGAAACCAGGGCGCCCTTTTGTTTTTTTTGCGCTGAGTGAGTGTCATGGCGAACGTTGCGCCGAAGTCCTATATACAGGACCGTTCATCCGTTTGGTTCGGTGATGATTGGCGGCGCGCGGCGCGTTTTGGGACCATGGCTGATACTATGGATGCTCGCAAGCGATATGAATGAGGATGCTCATGGCATATGACGATAGGGAGACCGGGCTGACGGTTGAGGACCGCGGCTCAAAGTTGGGTCTTCCCCAAAACCAAGATGCAGAGGCCAATGTACTGGCCGCTATGCTGCTATCGCCCGAGGTGGTCGAGGAGGCCCAGGTCGAGCTGCAGCCCGATGACTTCTACCGGCCCATTCATAAGACCATCTATACCGCGATGGTCGATATGTACAACAGCCGCATTCCCATCGACTCCATCTCGCTGATCGATTACCTGCGAAGCATCAACAAGCTCGATGCCGTGGGCGGCGAGGCGTACATTTTGGAGCTGATGGGTCAGACCCTGTCGCTCGTCAACTGGCAGCACCATGCCGCCATCGTTCGCCGCGATTCGATGCTGCGCGAGCTGATCGGCGCCACCAACGAGATCAACGCGCTGGCATATAACGCCCCCACCGACACCAAAGAGGTTGTCGAGCTGGCCGAGAGCAAGCTGCTCAAGGTCACGGCACGCGAGGTCAAGTCGAGCTACAAGACGCTGACCGAGTTTATGGTCGAGGCCTATAACGAGGCCGAGGAAGTGTGCCAGGCCGGTGGCCAGGCTGCGGGCGTGCCCACGGGCTTCCCGTCGCTCGACCGCATGCTCATGGGCTTCCGCGAGGGTCAGCTCATCATTATCGGCGCCCGTCCTGCTGTAGGTAAGACGTCGTTCGCTCTGAACCTGGCGCTCAACGCTGCCGCTGCTGGTTATACCGTCGGCTTCTTCTCGCTGGAGATGTCGGGCAAGGAAATTGCCCAGCGTCTGATTTGCGCCTACGCCATGATCTCGATCAGTGACTTCCGCATGGGCCGCATTAGCCCCGAGCAGTGGGCCAATATCAACGAGGCCACGCAGACCTTGTCCAAGCTCGATATTCTGATTGACGATACGCCCGGCACCACAGTGACCGAGATTCGCGCCAAGAGCCGCCGTATGCTCCATAACAAGGAGAAGGCAATCATCATTTTGGACTACCTGCAGCTGGTGAGTCCTCCGCCGGGACGCCGCTCCGAGAGCCGTACCGTCGAGGTCTCGGAGATGTCGCGTGGTTTGAAGATCATGGCCAAGGAGCTCAAGATCCCGCTCATCGCGCTGTCACAGCTCTCGCGTCAGGTCGAATCCCGTACCGGCAAGCGCCCACAGCTTTCCGACCTTCGTGAATCGGGCTCCATCGAACAGGACGCCGATATCGTTATGTTCTTGGACCGCTCCGCCGACGAGGCCGAAGCCTCGCGCGACGATCGACCCGACGAGGGCGTTACGCGTATCGTCGTGGCCAAGAACCGTTCGGGCCCGATCGGCGACGTCGACCTGATGTTCCTGCCGGCATCCACCAAGTTCTATGAGCTTGATGGGGCACATGCCGAGGAGTAGGACAGGCGCCCGTTGCACGGGTATACTGGGAATGTTTTGTGCTTCTGCGTGCCGGCGTGGCGCGTAGACAGTCCATGAATGTAAGGAGTAAACATGCCGTCAACCGTTTTGGTCGGTGCCCAGTGGGGCGATGAGGGCAAGGGTAAGATTTGCGACCTGGTCGCCGGCGACTTCGATGCCGTCGTGCGCTACTCGGGCGGCAACAACGCCGGTCACACCATCGTCGTCAACGGCAAGAAGTACGGCCTGCACCAGGTGCCCTCCGGCATCATGTATTCTGACCACGTGTCGGTGATCGGTAACGGCTGCGTCGTCAACCCCAAGGTTGTCCTTGAGGAGATCGACATGTTCGAGGCCGACGGCATCACCACCAAGAACCTCAAGATTAGCGGCAACGCGCATGTCATCATGCCGTACCACATCGATCTGGATGGCGCCTTTGAGCAGAAGCTCGGCAAGAAGAACATCGGTACCACCAAGCGCGGCATTGGTCCGTGCTATCAGGACAAGATGGCTCGCATCGGCCTGCGCATGCAGGACATGCTGGACGAGGCGCTGTTCCGCGACAAGCTGGAGACCGCTCTCGCCCGCGTGAACCCCGAGCTCGAGCTCATCTACAACCTGCCCACCTACACCGTGGACCAGATTTGCGACGAGTACCTGCCGATGGCCGAGCGCCTGCGCCCCTACATCACCGAGACGAGCCTGCTGCTCAACAACATGATCGATGAGGGCAAGGACCTGCTGTTTGAGGGCGCCCAGGCGACGCTACTCGACATCGACCACGGCACCTATCCGTACGTGACGTCTTCCAACTGCACCGCCGGCGGCGCCATCACCGGCTCCGGTGTCGGTATGAAGAACGTCAACCGCGTGCTGGGCGTCATGAAGGCCTATATCACCCGCGTCGGTTCGGGCCCCATGCCCACCGAGCTTTCCTATGAGTCCGAGGCCGGCCACACGCTGACCGAGGAGGGCTATGAGTACGGTGTGACCACCGGTCGCCGTCGTCGCTGCGGCTGGTTCGACGGCCCCATCGCCAACTACGCCTCGCGCGTCAACGGCCTCACCGACATCGCCATGACCAAGCTCGACGTGCTTTCGGCTTTCGACACCATCAAGGTGTGCGTGGCCTACGACGTCGATGGCGAGCGTTACACGAGCGTGCCCGAGCACCAGGTGCGCTTTGAGCATGCCAAGCCCATCTACGAGGAGCTTCCTGGCTGGAAGTGCGACATCACCGGTTGCCGCAGCTTTGACGAGCTGCCGCAGGAGGCTCAGGACTACGTGGCGTTTATCGAGGATCTGGCACACACCCGCGTGACGTTCATTGGCGTTGGCGCTGGTCGCGAGCAGATCATCAACCGATTCTGGAAGTAATCGGGACTATTTGGTTATTGCGATATACCCCTTTGCAGCCCAAGCGGGCGGCCGAGGGGTATATTTGCTTGCAAAGGGCTCGCGCGGAGCGAGCCGTTAATCCATAGAGGAGGCACCCTTGAAGGCGGACACTCAAACCATCGACATCCTGTTGTTGGGCAGCGGCGGCCGTGAGCATGCTTTGGCAGCTAAGCTCGCGGCATCACCGCGCGCCGGCAAGCTCTACATCGCGCCGGGCAACGGCGGCACCGCGAGCTGTGGCGAGAACGTTGTTCTCGACGACTGCGATCCAGCGGCCGTGGCGGCGTTTGCTCAGAGCCACGGATGCGGACTCGTGGTAATTGGCCCCGAGGCTCCGCTCGTGGCGGGCGTGGCCGACGCCGTGCGCGCGGCGGGTATTCCCTGCTTTGGCCCGGGTGCCGAGGGCGCCCAGATGGAGGGCTCTAAGCTGTTCTCCAAGCAGCTCATGGAGCGTGCGGGCATTCCGACGGCGGCCTACGGCTCGTTTACCGACGAGGCTTCGGCTCTTGCCTACGTGCGCGAGCAGGGCGCCCCGCTGGTCGTCAAGGCCGACGGCCTTGCCGCGGGCAAGGGCGTTATCGTGGCGACCGAACTTGAGCAGGCCGAGGAGGCCGTGCGTGAGTGTTTTGGCGGCACCTTTGGCGATGCCGGCAACACCGTGGTTATCGAGGAGATGCTCGTTGGCCCCGAGTGCTCGCTGCTGGCCTTTACCGACGGCAAGACCGTGCGCCCCATGGCCACCTCGCAGGACCACAAGCGCGCGCTTGAGGGCGACCTTGGTCCCAACACCGGCGGCATGGGCGTCTACAGCCCGGTGCCCATCGTGACTGACGAGGAGCACGCCACCATGGTGAAGGTCATGGAGCAGACCGTGGCCGAGCTCGCTGCCGAGGGCATCGACTACCGCGGCTGCCTGTACGGCGGCTTTATGCTCACGCCTGCCGGCCCCAAGGTGCTGGAGTTCAATGCTCGCTTTGGCGACCCCGAGACGCAGGTCGTGCTGCCGCGCCTTAAGAACGACCTGGTCGAGGTCATGCTGGCCTGCGCCAACTGCGAGCTCGATCAGATTGAGCTCGACTGGCGTGACGAGTGGGCCGTGGCCGTTGTCCTGACGAGCGCGGGCTATCCCGGCAGCTACGAGAAGGGCAAGGTCATCACCGGTATCGCCGATGCCGAGGCCATGGAGAACGTGACCGTGTACCACGCGGGCACTGCCGTGGTGGACGGCCAGCTCGTGACCAATGGTGGCCGCGTGCTTGCCGTGACCGCTCTGGGCGACACGTTCGAGAATGCTCGCAACCTTGCCTACGAGGCCTGCGAGAAGATTGATTTTGAGGGCAAGACCCTGCGTCACGACATCGGCCTGCGCGCGCTGCGCGGCCGAGACGCCTGGGATGCCTAAAGTCCGAGAGGAATGAGACGGATGGACGAGAAGAACGAAGAGCTCGTAGATGCGCAGATCGTCGAGGAGGACAGCCGCATGTATGGGCACTCCGAGGGCGAGCCTGGTGGCGAGGTCGCTGACGAGCCGGCGCTGGTGCTGGGCGACGACGACCCGCACGATGCCGAGCTGCACGAGAAGATTCTTTCGGAGGAGTGCGCCTGGAAGGGCAAGATCCTCGACGTCCACCGTCTTGAGGTTGAGCTGCCCAACGGTCACCGCAGCGCCCGCGATATCGTTCGCCATCCGGGTGCGGCGGCCGTTGTGGCACTGACCGAGAGCGGCAAGATCGTACTGGTGCGTCAGTACCGCACCGCCATCGACCGCGTGACGGTCGAGATTCCCGCCGGCAAGCTCGACCCGGGCGAGGATCCGCTCGATTGCGCTAAGCGCGAACTGCATGAGGAGACCGGCTTTAGGGCTGGTCGTATTCGCTTTTTGACGTCGATTGTCACGTCCTGCGGTTTTTGCGATGAGATTATCCACATCTACTTGGCTACCAAGCTCGAGTTTGATGCGCCCAACCCCGATGATGACGAGTTTGTCAACGTGGACCTGGTGCCGCTGCACGAGCTGATCGACGCCGTACTCGACGGCAAGATCGAAGACGCCAAGACCGTCGTAGGCGCCTTGGCCTGCGACAGCATCGCGCACCGCTTGGGTGGGGCCGAGCTGTAACGAGCGGGAATAGCCCTGGGACAAGAACTACTGATTACTTTGTCCCAGGGCCTTATGTTGCTGATATTTCTTTGAGGATCACATGTTTAAGAGGTTTCTTTCGTATTACGAGCCCCAGATGGGGCTTTTTGTTGCTGATACTGTTTGTGCTCTGGTGCTTGCCGCCATTGACCTGGCGTTCCCCATTATCCTGCGCAATTTGACCGGTGGGCTGTTTACTCAGGGTCAGGCTGCTATTATGCAGGCGCTCGGCATGATCGCGGTGGGCTTGGTGCTGATGTATGCCGTCCGCTGCGCCTGCCGCTATTTTGTGAGCTATTGGGGTCACGTGATGGGCGCGCGTATGGAGTCCAAAATGCGCGAGGACCTGTTTGACCAGTATGAGCGCTTTAGCTTTGCATACTTCGACCGCAACAGCTCGGGCGACATGATGAGCCGCGTGGTCAACGACCTGTTCGATATCTGCGAGGCGGCGCACCACGTGCCCGAGTGGATCATCATCTGCGGCATCGAGATCATCGGCTCGTTTGTGATCCTCTTTACCATTGCCCCGGTGCTGGCGCTCGCCATGGCCGTGGTGACGGCGGCGTTTGCGGTCATCATGTTTTGGCAGAACATGCGCATGCGCGAGGTCTTTAGCGACAACCGCAAAAAAATCAGCGGCATCAATGCGCAGCTGCAGGATTCGCTGGCGGGCATGCGTGTGGTCAAGAGCTTTGCCAATGAGGAGACCGAACGCTTCAAGTTCCGCGCCTCAAACAATCGCTATCTTTCGTCCAAGGAGAACATGTATCACGCCATGGGCGTCTATACCGCGACGTATGGCCTGCTCTCGGGTGTGCTCTATGTGATCGTGGTGCTGCTGGGCGGCTGGCTGGTCGCCCAGGGACAGCTGCAGGCGGTCGATATGGCGACCTTTGCACTCTATATTTCGCTGTTCTGCACGCCGCTCGAGACACTCGTCAATTCGGCCGAAACGTATCAGAAGGCTATCGCCGGCTTTAAGCGTATGGACGAGGTGCTCTCAACTGCCCCCGATATCCAGGATAAGCCGGGCGCCACGGATCTGCAGGTGACCGCCGGCGCCGTGGATTATCACGACGTGTGCTTTAACTACGAGAATGTCGAGCTGGGCGAGGGCGATGCCGACGAGCGTCCCGTTATCGACCATATGAATCTGTCCATCAAGCCCGGGCAGACCATCGCTTTGGTTGGTCCTTCGGGCGGTGGCAAGTCCACGACCTGTTCGCTGCTGCCGCGCTTTTATGACGTGGCTGCCGGATCCATTAGCATCGACGGTCAGGACGTGCGCGATGTGACGCAGCAGAGCCTGCGTCGCGCCATCGGCCTGGTGCAGCAGGATGTCTATCTGTTTGACGGCACGATTGGCGAGAACATCGCCTACGGCAAGCCGAGCGCTACGGCGGAAGAGATCGCCGACGCCGCCCGTCGCGCCAATATCGATACCTTTATCGAATCGCTTCCGCAGGGCTACGACACCGTGGTAGGCGAGTGCGGCAGCCGTCTTTCGGGCGGACAGAAGCAGCGCGTTGCCATCGCGCGCGTGTTTCTCAAGAATCCCAAGATCCTTATTTTGGATGAGGCGACGAGTGCTTTGGATAACGAGAGCGAGGAGGCGGTGCAGGAGTCGCTCGAAGAGCTGGCACGCGGCCGTACCACGATTATCATCGCCCATCGTCTTTCGACCATTAAGCATGCCGATGAGATTGCGACCGTTGAGCATGGTCGCGTTGTGGAGCGTGGCACGCACGAGGAGCTTCTCGCCCGTGGCGGCACCTATGCCCGTTACTATCGAATGCAGTTCGAAGGTGCGCGTGCGCACGAGCTCGACTGATTGATATGACAGGAAGTTTATGGCTGACAAGAACCCTTTGACTCCGGAAGAAGTGACGGAGTTATTCTCCGAAATCGATGCATCCGGCGTCTTGGATCCCACGCTCGCCAAAAAGCGTACCGAGCGCATGCGTGAGAAGGAGGCTGCGGCCAAGCGCGGTGACAAAGCGGCGCTAGCGCAGCTGCGCAGCGAGGACCGTGCGAGCCAGGCAAAACATATCGACCCGCTGTCCGAGGACGATCCTTCGGGCTCGCAGGTGAGCCATACCATTACGAAGACCGCGATGGCCGTGGTTATCGGTATTTTGGTGCTGATCGTGGGCATGCAGATCGGCTACGGCGTGATGCGCCGTCTGAATACCGCCAACCTGTCCGAGAGCGTTTCGGTTGATACCGTTTCTACAGCACTCAAGGGTGGACTCGAGTGGGGCAACGGCTTTACGCAGTTCCCGCTCGACTTTACCGTCGATGAAGCCGATGAGCGTACGGGCACGGTCGAGGTGACGGTGTTGGACACATCGTCTGCCAACGAGCTCGAGCTGCTGTCCAACGGGCAGATCCAGGCCGCGGCGCTTGCGACCAACGCGTTGCTCAACGATAAGATCGACCGCGTGGTGTATAACGTTCACGCCTATATCGACGAGGATAGCAACATTCAGCACGATTCCTTCTTTGGCATGTTCCCCGCGCGCGGCCACCAGAGCGCCATTTTGACGTTCATGTGGACCAAGAGCTCATCCAACGCCACGAGTATCGACTGGAAGATGCGCATCGTGAGTATGGATGACACCATCGCCGAGCGCATTCAGAAGCAGGTGAACTCGGTGTCGTCGTTGATTGAGGACCCGGTGGTGAGCCAGACCAAGATTGACGAGGAAAAGGCCGAGCGCGATCTGGAGCATCGTCTGCATGGCCGCGAGATTTTCCGCGGCGGCAAGCCCGATCGCACACCGTCCAAACTGCTGGAGCAGGATAAGAAAAAGTAAGACGTCATCATCCCGCGTGAGCCACAAGCCTCGCGGGATGATTTTTAATCCCCGTCCTAGAAAAATCATTATGCATAGAAAGTCATAATTATCATTTCGTAAACATTTCGATGAAATTTACGCCATGAGGCATGCTTACGGTTACAATACCGCGAGGCCTAACTACACACCTTTAAGCCGGTCCTGTGAGACCGGGAAGGAGAACTATGGCGAACAACCATACCGCGGGCGCTGCCGCCCGCACCTTCGCGCCCAGCGAGCTTTGCCAGCGTATGCTGGCCAAAACCAGCAAGGGCACCTGTGGTCCCTGCATCCTGTATCTTGAGGATGGGACCATTTTTTATGGACGTGCATGCGGCGCCGAGGGCACCGCGACCGGCGAAGTCTGCTTCAACACCTCGCTCGAGGGCTACTTTGAGGTCATGACCGACCCGAGTTATGCCGGCCAAATCGTAACCATGACCTATCCGCAGATCGGCAACTACGGTATCGACGAGACCGACGTCCAGTCGGCCTTCCCCGGCGACGCCGTGCGCTCTGCGAGCGCTCCGGCCATGCGCGGCATGATCGTTCGCGACATGTGCGCCACGCCTTCTAACTGGCGCTCGGCCGTCAGCGTGCCGGAGTACCTGCGCGCACACGGCATCGTTGCTATCGAGGGTGTCGACACCCGCGCTCTGGTGCGCCATCTGCGCGACAATGGTTCCAAGATGGGCATTATCTCGACCGAGATCTTCGACGTCGACGAGCTTGCCGAGCGTCTGGCCGCAGCGCCTACGCTGGTAGGCGAGAACCTGGTCAAGACCGTAAGTTGCCCCGCGCCTCATGAGTTTGTGGCCGCCGACCTGCCTGCCACGCATGGCTTTGCGCTTTCGGCTGCCGCTCCTGCCCGTCACAAAGTGGTCGCCTACGACTGCGGTGTGAAGCGCGGCATTCTGGAAGGGCTGGTCCGCGCCGGCTGCGACCTTACCGTCGTGCCGTGGAATACGCCCGCGAGCGAGGTGCTCGACATGAATCCCGACGGCGTCTTTTTGTCCAATGGCCCCGGCGACCCCGACGCCGTGGTGGAGACCTACGAGCAGGTGCAGCAGCTGATCGGCAAGGTGCCGGTCTTTGGTATTTGCCTTGGTCACCAGATGATCAGCCTGGCCTGCGGCGCCCAGATGGAAAAGCTTAAGTTCGGTCACCGCGGTGGCAACCAGCCGGTCATGAACCTGGTAAGCCGTCGCGTGGAGATCACCGCACAAAACCATGGCTTTGGCCTGCTGTTCCCCAGCTTGGGCAAGCTTGTCCCCGAGCTTTCCGGCGGCGAGACCGAGCATGCGGCCGATGGAGATCTGCGCGTCTGGGTGCGCCGCGGAATCGCGCCGGTCGTGATGAACGAGCGCTTTGGCCGCATTCGCCTGACGCACGTGAACCTCAACGACGGCACCGCCGAGGGCATCCAGCTGCTCGACGCCCCGTGCTTCTCGGTCCAGTACCACCCCGAGGCCTCGCCTGGCCCCACCGATGCTCACTATCTCTTTACCGCCTTTACGCGACTCATGGACGGCGAGGAGAACTACCTGGACATCGACACCGCGAAGGACCGCCTGGCTGGCTGGAATTTCGCCGAGACTGAGACCGAGGAGAACTAACATGCCTAAACGTACTGACATCAAGCGCATCCTCGTCATTGGCTCGGGCCCCATCGTTATCGGCCAGGCCTGCGAGTTTGACTACTCCGGCGCCCAGGCCTGCAAGGTGCTCAAGGAGGATGGCTTTGAGGTCATCCTGGTCAACTCCAACCCGGCGACCATCATGACCGACCCGGGTCTTGCCGACCGCACCTATGTCGAGCCCATCACCGCCGAATTTATCGAGCGCGTAATCAAGAAAGAGCGCCCGGACGCGCTGCTGCCCACGCTGGGCGGCCAGACCGGTCTGAACGCCGCCGTCGAGCTGGCAAAGGACGGTACGCTCGACAAGTACGGCGTCGAAATGATCGGCTGCGACCTGGCCGCTATCGAGCGCGGCGAGGACCGCAAGCTCTTTAACGAGGCCATGGCCGAGATTGGCCTGGAGGTCGCGCGCTCGGGCTATGCCTACAGCGTGGCCGACGCCGAGGCCATCGCCGAGCGCGTGGGTTATCCCTGCGTACTGCGCCCGAGCTTTACCCTCGGCGGCGCCGGCGGCGGCATCGCTCACACCCACGAGGAGCTCGTCTCCATCGTGAGCCAGGGCTTGGAGCTCTCGCCTGCCCACGAGGTGCTGGTCGAGGAGTCCATCGAGGGCTGGAAAGAGTATGAGATGGAGGTCATGCGTGATCACGCCGGCAACGGCATCATCGTGTGCTCCATCGAGAACCTCGACCCCATGGGCGTGCATACCGGCGACTCCATCACCGTGGCGCCGGCGCAGACGCTCTCCGACCTTGAGTATCAGCGCATGCGCGTGGCCTCGCTCGCCATTCTGGAGAAGATCGGCGTCGAGACCGGTGGCTCCAACGTGCAGTTTGCCGTGAACCCCAACACCGGCCGCCTGATCGTCATCGAGATGAACCCGCGCGTGAGCCGCTCGTCCGCCCTCGCTTCCAAGGCCACGGGTTTCCCCATCGCCAAGGCCGCCGCGCGCCTGGCTGTGGGCTACACGCTCGACGAGATCGTCAACGACATCACCAAGGCTACGCCCGCCTGCTTTGAGCCCACAATCGACTACTGTGTGGTCAAGGTGCCGCGCTTTGCCTTCGAGAAGTTCAAGGGTACCGACCCCACACTCACCACGCGCATGAAGGCCGTGGGCGAGATCATGGCGATCGGTCGCACCTTTGAGGAGGCCTTTGGCAAGGCTATGCGCTCGCTGGAGGATGGCCACCAGGGCATTTGCGCCGGTGGCAAGGAAGGTGCCGACAAACTGAGCGACGATGAGCTCGCTCAAGCCGTGGCAACGCCGACCGAGCACCGCATCTTCTTTGTGGTCGAGGCCCTGCGCCGTGGCTGGGACATCGCTCGCATCCATGCCATCTGCGGTATCGATCCGTGGTACCTCAACCGTATCAATGACATGGTGCAGGTCCAGGAGAGCATCCGCGGCCTGCGTGTGGAGGATATCGACGCCGACGCGATGCGCCTGCTCAAACAGTACGGCACGAGCGACGCCGAGATCGCCGCGCTGACCAGCTCGGACGAGCGCTTTGTGCGCGCCTATCGCAAGGGCCTGGGCGTGGTTCCCAGCATGAAGACGGTTGATACCTGCGCTGCGGAGTTCTCGAGCGCCACGGAGTACCACTACAAGACGTACGAGAACATCTACCGCACGAGCCCGGATGCCAAGAAGTGCGTGGCTCCCGACGAGACCACGCCGGCGGACAAGCCCAAGGCGATGATCCTGGGCGCCGGCCCCAACCGCATTGGCCAGGGTATCGAGTTCGATTACTGCTGCGTGCACGCGAGCTACGCGCTGGCAGCCCGCGGCTTCGAGACCATCATGGTCAACTGCAATCCCGAGACCGTCTCGACCGACTATGACACGTCCGACCGTCTGTACTTTGAGCCGCTCACCTACGAGGACGTCATGGACGTTATCGACGTTGAGCGACCCGACGGCGTCGTGGTGACGCTCGGCGGCCAGACTCCGCTTAAGCTGGCGCGCATGCTCGAGGAAAGCGGCGTGAACATCATGGGCACCAAGCCCGATGCCATCGACTTTGCCGAGGACCGCGAGCGCTTTGCCGCCCTGCTCGACAAGCTGGGCATTATGTATCCGCCGGCGGGCCAGGCAACCTCGTTTGAGGAGGCCGAGGCCGTGGCCGCGCATATCGGTTACCCGCTGCTGGTGCGTCCGAGCTACGTGCTGGGCGGCCGCGGCATGATGATCGCCTACGATGCCGAGCATCTGCGCGATTACATGGCCGAGGCCGCGCGCATTAGCCCCGACTACCCGGTGTATCTGGACCGCTTCTTGGAGGGTGCGATTGAGTCCGATGTCGACGCCCTGTGCGATGGCGAAGAGGTCTACATCGGCGGCATTCTGGAGCATATCGAGGAGGCCGGTATTCACTCCGGCGACTCTGCGACCTGCATCCCGCCGTTCAGCTTTAGCGAGAGCCTGCAGGCAAAGCTTCGCGAGACCACGCGACGTATCGCGATGGCGCTGGGCGTACGCGGCCTGGTCAATGTGCAGTATGCCATCAAGGGCGAGACCGTCTACGTGATCGAGGCAAACCCGCGCGCGAGCCGCACCGTGCCGTTTATCTCCAAGGCCACCGGCGTGCCGCTGGCCAAGTGCGCGGCGCGTATCATGGCAGGCGATTCCATCGCGAGCCTGGGCCTGCCGAGCGATGAGCGCCAGCTGGACTGGTTCTGCATGAAGGAAGCCGTTATGCCCTGGGGTCGTTTCCCGGGCGCTGACGTTATCCTGGGGCCCGAGATGAAGTCGACGGGCGAGGTCATGGGTATCGCCAAGAGCTATCCCGAGGCATACGCCAAGACGCAGCTGGCGATTGACTACAAGCTGCCCGACCCGAGCGCCGGTAAGGTGTTCATTAGCGTGTGCGACCGCGACAAGCGTCATATCCTTTCGGTCGCCCGTATCCTGCGCTACCTGGGCTTTGATATCTGCTCCACCGAGGGTACGGCGCGCGTGCTGCGCGGCGGCAACGTGACGTGCGAAGTCGTGGAGAAGATCAGCGGCCCGCACGACGGCGAGCGTCCCAACATCGGTGACCTCATCGCCGACGGCAAGATCGCGGTGATCGTCAATACGCCATACGGCCCGGGCTCGCGTGGCGACGGTTATCTGCTGCGCACCGAGGCAGTGCGTCGCGGCGTGACCTGCGTGACCGCGATGTCTGCCGCCAACACGTACGTGAGTGCCATCGAGGCCGTGCGCGAGGACCAGCAGGGTCACGGCAGCGCCAACGACATGGGCATGGACGTCATCGCCCTGCAGGACCTGCCGCAGTACACGGTGTAGTGTGACCTGTCCGGCCGGGGCGGCAGCCGGACACTTTCTCTCGGAAACTGGGCTTCGCGAAGTTTTCCGAGAGAAAGTGTCCGCCTCCCGCCCCGGCCTGCGGTGACTCGGTTGCACCGTGTGCTGCCGAAGGGGCTTTGCGCGAT
>CAUEUQ010000052.1:0-14506 GCA_959021215.1 uncultured Collinsella sp.
TGGGAGGCCAGGGCGCCGCTGACCGGTGGACGGCACCGAGCCGTACGCTTGAACTTGGAAGGGGGAGGCCTCGCGGCCTCCCCCTTTTTGCGTTTATGGGGCGTAAATGACTCTATTACACCAGACGATCTTATCGTTTTTGGTATTGAGCCTTTATTTAAAGAAGATAAATCGAATAACAAGGGCAACTGCTATGGCCACAATGATCAAAAGCAGGATTGTCAGTCGATGCTGCTTGCGTCGTTTACTTGATGAAACGAAGATTGATTTTCCCTGTTTTGGCGTTTCGAGATAGCGAGCCGAATGCGTCAAGGTTTGCTTTGGTCGAGGACCTCTTTGTTGATGAGTGGCGGATGCTTTCATCGGCTCATCACTAGCTGCGCTGTTTTTAGATAATGGTGCGTCTTTCAGATATACAGGGTCTCCCGAGGCGACGCCCATATGTTTACGCCCCGTTTGGGCATCCTCGAGTGTTTGATATCGATTTCTCGTCACATACTCGGGCTCCGGATCATTAATGGGCTCTTGCGAGATGTGGGGGCGATGGAACCGTGGCGGCTGCGTGGAAGTATCTTCCCCCTGCGTCGGCATAACCCTGTTGTCCTGTCTTTGATCGTCCATGGTGCCCTTTAGCTCGTTATCAACAACGCTTACGCGCTCATTGTAAGCCCCGTGTCCGAATTTGCCAGGGACATACTCGCTATTTAAGGCACGGTTCAAAGAACCTTAATCTATCTAAAACCTTAGTCATCGACACTTAGATATGCTTATAGTAAGAGACTTAAAAAACTTTATAGTCAGTGTATATATGAGAAGCTGCTGGGCATATATAAAAGCGTCAAAAGAAGTCCCAGTCACCTAGAAGATGACTCGGCAGTCCTTACAAGGAGTGGTAAACATGGCAAGCATGGTTCCTTATCGTTCGGTTTTTGGCGTCCGTCCTTCTGCAAGCTCGCTGTTTGATCTGTTTGATGACATGACCGACCTGGCGAATAGCTCGATTGCCTCCAAGGCTTTCCCCGTTGACGTTGAGGACAAGGGCGATGGCTATGAGGTTAAGGCGTATCTGACCGGTGTTGCCAAGGATGACATCGACGTCGAACTCAATGAGGGTCGCCTGTCGATCAGCGTGAACGTCGAGGAGAGCGCCGAAAACGAGGGCAAGAACTTCCTGCAGAAGGAATTCGGCTCGTACAGCGCGACGCGCGGCGTGTACCTGAAGGATGCTTCGAGTGAGGGTCTTTCTGCAAAGTACGCTGACGGCATCCTGACCGTTACGGTTCCCAAGATTGTCGAGAAGAAGAACGTCACGAAGATCTCTATCGACTAACGATGGCTCTGCTTCAATCGAGAGTATGAGTTAAGGGGGCTGGGAAGTGATTCCCAGCCCCCTTTTGTTGTCTTGAGGGACTATTGAATAGTTGTCGGTTGATACTGACTTGCAGGGCGTATCGAGAGCTTCCGTGGCCCTTGAAGAAGTGTGGCAGAGCTGCCGAGCTCATCATCGAGCCTTGCATCAAGCGCGTTGGCATAGCTTTTGACGGTAAGGCTTGGACGATTATTGTCCTGGCTGATGTGCATGGCGATGAGCTGTTCGGTGCGATCGGTAACAAGCTCGCGCGCGGCTTCGGCGGCTTGGTTGTTGGAGAGGTGCCCCTTTGTGGACAGGATGCGCTCCTGAAGAAAGCGGGGGTACGGTCCTTCGCGCAACATAGTCACATCGTGGTTGCTTTCGAGCGCGAGAACTCGACAGTCTTTGAGGATGCCTATGGCCTTGCTCGACAACTCTCCGGTGTCGGTGGCAAACCCAATGGAATCATCGAGAGCATTGAATCGATAGCCGACGGGATTGATGACATCGTGCGATGTTGAGTGGGTTTGTACGTAGATGCCGGCAATGGGGAGCGTGTCGCCGGGGTCAAATTCCTCTACGGGCAGGTGCGCGAGGTTTTCTCTGCATGAAAGGGTACCCCTACTGGCGAAGAGGGGACCATGCCAGTGCTTGCACCATACATCGAGCCCCTTGATATGGTCTCCATGCTCATGAGTGATTACAAGAGCGGCGACGTCGTCTGCCGAGAGGCCAAGCTCTGCCATGCGTTTAAGTGTCTCGCGGCGGGACAGGCCGTTATCGATCATGATGAGCCCCTGAGGCCCCTCGACGAGTGCGCAGTTGCCTTTTGAGCCGCTGCCGAGGATATGAAGGTGCAGGCGAGACATAAGATTCCAAAGGATACAATGGGTGCGGACGAATAGAGGAGGAAGCAAATGCCTACGGTATCTCAGCATTATGGACACCATGCCGTGCCTGGGGCAGTCGATGAGACCCGGACGAGGCAGCAGGCTGCTCCTGTCGTGCTCATGGTATCAGGCGGCGCGGACTCGACGGCACTGCTTCTTATGGCGTGCACATCAAAGCTGGATATCCAAGACGGACGCGGTGTCGCCCCCATTGCTCGCGAGCGCCTGCATGTGCTGCATGTAAACCATCATCTGCGCGGCAAGGCGTCCGATGGCGACGAGGCCTTTGTGCGTGAGCTCTGCGCGCAATATGGTTTACCGCTGTGTGTGGAGCACGCTTATTTTGATGGGGAGTCGGGCAATATTGAGGCCGCGGCCCGCGAGGTGCGCTATGCCGCGGCGCGGAGGTATGTTCGCGAGCTCTGCGCCCAGACGGGGGCACCGCGAACGGCGGCTCGTATCTGCACCGCGCACACGTCTTCGGATCGCGCGGAAACGTTTTTGATGAACGCGATTAAGGGTTCGGGGCCCGCTGGCCTATCGAGCATTCCTCGCCGGAGGAATATCGTGGTGCGTCCCCTGCTCGACCTAACTCACGGCGAGCTCGTGGGCTATCTACAGGTACATGGTCAGCCGTGGCGTGAAGACGAGAGCAATGAGGATATCTCGTATCTGCGAAACTACGTGCGCCATCGAGTGATGCCGGTGGTGGCGCAGCGCAACGCGAGCGTCTGCAAGACGATTGGCGCCGCCTGTGAGATCTTGGGTGATGAAGATGCGTTTCTATCCCAGCTGTCGGCACAGGCGTTTCGAAGCTGTTTGCGCAAAGAGGCAGCGGGCGCACTGGTGCTCGATGCTAGGCGCCTTGCTGCGGCCGAGGTGGTAATCGCGCGGCGCATCGTGCGACTGGCGATCAAACGCATCGATCCGGACGCTCGTCCCGAGATGCGGCATGTTGAGCGAGTCCTTTCCTGCGTTGCCGAGGGTGCCGGCTCGGTCACGCTTCCGGCGGGAATTGACGCGCGCGTTGAGTTTGGCATGCTGGCGTTTAAGGCCCCGGTGGCTCGCGAGGGCCTGGTCGCGGACTGGGTTACCGTACCCGGTCGTTTGCCGTTGGGCGGGGGACGTATGCTGGTCACAGAGCCGATGGCCGTTGAGCTGGGATGCGATATCGTGCGCCGCGCCCGTGAGCTTGCGGCTGCCGGGGAAGTGACAGCTTTGGTAGACGCGGCTGCCTTGGGTTTTGCCGACAGCGATAGTGAGCGGATCCTGGCGGGCTCGCGTGGCGAGATCCCTGTCGAGGCGCGATTGGCGCGCCTGTGGGTGGACGGTCCCGCACCGGGAGACGTGATGTGCCCGTTAGGGATGAGTGGCCGAAGCAAGAAAGTATCCGACTTGCTAGGCGAGGCTCGCATTCCCGTTTCCGAGCGCGCCGGCGTGCCCATGGTGAGGACGGCGCCGGGAGGTGCCGTGGTGTGGGTCGCCGGAGTTCGCGCGGACGAGCGTTTTAAGTGCACGGCCGCAACGCGCGTGGCATATCTGCTCCGCGTGGTCGATGCGGAATAGCGTCCCACGTCTGCTATTCTGTGCGACGTTGACGGTATTCCCGCGCTGATGGCGCACGGGCTGGTAAATTTACCCCGTGCGCTGCTAGAATGTGAAGTTCGCGTCCATACGGCGGTGTGTGGGCGATAAGCACAAGAAAGGGTTGTCATGGCTTCTCAACATCCGGATATCGAGAAGGTTCTGTTCACGCAGGAGGATATCGACGGTATCGTCTCTCGCCTGGGCGAGGAGATTACGCGCGACTACGCGGGTAAGGATCTGGTGCTGATTGCGGTCCTGCGCGGTGCCGTGGTCTTTATGGGCGACCTGATGCGCAAGATCGAGCTGCCGACCAACATCGATTTCATGGCTGTTTCGAGCTATGGCGACGGTGTGAAGTCCTCGGGTATCGTGCGTATCATTAAGGATCTGGATATCGACATCCGCGGTCGCGACGTGCTGATCGTTGAGGACATTCTGGACTCGGGCCTGACGCTCAAGTATCTGATGAAGAACCTCGAGAGCCGCAAGCCCGCTTCTCTGGAGGTCGCCGCCTTCCTGTGGAAGGACGTTGAGGACCGTACCTCGGCCATCACGCCCAAGTATGTTGGAACCCATTGCCCCGATGCCTTTGTGGTGGGCTACGGCCTCGACTATGCCGAGCGCTATCGTAACCTTCCGTATCTGGGCATTTTGAAACCGGAGGTTTATTCGTAAGATGCCCGACGACCGTAACGATAACAATTCCCAGACTCCCCGGGAGCCTAAGATCCCGGGGGTGCCCGGAGGCAAGAAGCCCACGCGTACGGGCTGGCTGTATTTTATTTTGGCTTGCGCGCTCCTGGGCTACGCCTTCTTTAACATGGGCTCCGGCTTTGCCAATTCCAGCAATACCGTTAAGCTCGCGACGAGCGAGATGGTGAGTGCCATCAAGCAGGATCGCGTCGAAGATCTGACCTATACGGTTCAAGACGGAAGCGTGACGGGTCATTACTGGAAGACGAAGAAGGACAAGGGCGATACGAGCGAGCTCAAGAGCTTCTCCTCGACCTATGTCGGCTCCGATTCGCTTGCCGAGCTTATGGCGGAGCACCCCGATACCAAGTACATCGTCAACACCAACGATCCCGATTTTTGGGGCGACCTGGCGATGAGTGTGCTTCCGACGATCGCCCTTATCGCCATCATGTTCTACTTTATGCGCCAGATGATGGGCGCCAACAACAGGAACATGCAGTTTGGCAAGACCAACGCCAAGACCAACGAGGCCACACGCCCCAAGGTCAAGTTTGAAGACGTTGCCGGCGTGGACGAGGCAGTCGAGGAGCTCGAGGAGATCCGTGACTTTTTGAGCGATCCGGATCGCTATCGCAAGCTGGGCGCCAAGATCCCGCGTGGCGTGTTGCTGGTTGGCCCTCCGGGCACCGGTAAAACGCTGCTGGCCAAGGCCGTTGCCGGCGAGGCGGGCGTGCCGTTCTTTAGTATCTCGGGTTCCGACTTTGTCGAGATGTTCGTAGGTGTCGGTGCCAGCCGCGTGCGTGACCTCTTTAAGGAGGCCAAGTCCCAGGCCCCGTCGATCATCTTCATCGATGAGATCGATGCCGTGGGACGTCAGCGCGGAGCTGGCTTGGGCGGCGGTCACGACGAGCGCGAGCAGACGCTCAACCAGCTGCTGGTCGAGATGGACGGCTTTGAGGAAAGCGAGTCGGTCATCCTGATCGCTGCGACCAACCGTCCTGACATCCTGGATCCGGCATTGCTGCGTCCCGGCCGTTTTGATCGTCAGGTTACGGTCGACCGTCCGGATGTGAAGGGCCGCGAGCAGATCTTGCGCGTGCATGCCGAGAACAAGCCGATGGACGAGGACGTTAAGTTTGAGAAGCTCGCCCAGATGACCGTTGGCTTTACTGGTGCCGATTTGGCGAACCTGCTCAACGAGTCTGCGCTGCTGGCCGCTCGCCGTCATCGTTCCGTGATCTCGATGGACGAGGTCGAGGAGTCGATGGAGCGCGTGATTGCCGGACCGCAACGCAAGGGTCGCGTGATGACCGAGGCCGAGCGCACCACGATTGCCTACCACGAGAGCGGTCACGCTTTGGTGGGCCACATCCTGGAGCACTCCGATCCGGTTCATAAGATCTCGATCGTCAGCCGCGGTCAGGCCCTGGGCTACACGCTGCAGCTTCCGCAGGAGGACCACTTCCTCAAGACCAAGAACGAGATGCTCGACGAGCTCGCCGTGTTCTTGGGCGGTCGCGTTGCCGAGGAGCTCATGTGCGATGACATCACGTCGGGCGCGAGCAACGACCTGGAGCGTGCGACCAAGATGGCGCGCGAGATGGTTACGCGTCTGGGCATGAGCGAGGAGCTGGGCACGCAAGTGTTTGGCGAGGCGCAGCATCAGGTGTTCCTTGGTCGCGATTACGCCGATCACCAGGATTACTCCGAGGAGACGGCACGCCGCATCGATATCGAGGTTCAGCGCATCATGCGCGAAGCCCATCGTCGTGCGGTCGAGATCCTGGACGCCCGTCGCGATCAGCTCGATCTGATGGCGAAGGTGCTGCTTGAGCGCGAGACCGTCGAAGGCGACGCCGTGAACGCCCTGCTCGACAACGAGTGGAATGCCTACCTTGAGCGCGAGGGCGATATCCTGGCGGCCAAGGAGGAGCGCAATGCCAAGGCGGCCGGCATGCCGACCAAGAAGCGCGCGCCTCGTATGAGCGAGGAGGAGCTGGCGGCTGATGCCGCGGCCTTTGCGCAGGCGGCCATGCAGGAGGATGCCGAAGCCGCATCCGATAATGCTGACGATGACCATGCCGTCGTCGATGCCGATGCCGACACCGACGCCGACAAATAGTCTTTGTGGCGAAAGCCTCCGCTGGGAAACCTGCGGAGGCTTTTTCTTTTGAGCGATATGGGGCCGTCTGTTGATTGGGGACAGACTTAAATGAGCGTTTTCACGCATTTAAGTCTGTCCCCAATCAACATTGCTGCGGCACTTTGCTCGGCTAAAGCGTACAATAGCGCCTATGCGAAAGGGGAACAGATGATCAACGAAACTATGTATGCTCGCGGTGCGGAAAGCTCCATCATCCGTGAGATTTTTAACTATGGCCTTGAGCGCAAGGCGCAGATCGGTGCGGAAAACGTATTCGATTTTTCGCTGGGCAATCCGAGCGTTCCGGCACCCGCTGCTGTGGCGGAGTCCATTAAGAAGGCCCTGGAGCTGCCGAGCGACCAGCTGCACGGCTACACGCCCGCACCGGGCCTGCCGCAATGTCGTGCCGCTGTGGCCGAATCGCTCAACCGCCGCTTTGGCACGAGCTATGAGGGCAAAGACGTCTTTATGACGGTGGGTGCCGCGGCTTCGCTCACCTGCGCGCTCAACGCCGTTACGAATCCGGGCGACGAGGTTATTGTTATCGCCCCGTACTTTCCGGAGTATCGCGTTTGGATTGAGAAGGCCGGCTGCACGTGTGTCGAGGCGCTTGCCAACGAGGACACATTCCAGCTGAGCGTGGATAACGTATTCAAGGCGATCACCGACAAGACGGCAGCCGTCATTATCGACTCGCCCAACAACCCGACCGGTGCCGTATATACGCGCGACACGCTGACGCGACTGGCCAATGTTCTGCACGAGGCCAACGCTCAGCGCGATCCCGAGAATCCGATTATGCTCATCTCGGATGAGCCGTACCGCGAGATCGTGTACGGTGCCGAGGTGCCTTGGGTGCCCTCGATCTACGAGCACACCATCGTGTGCTACTCGTATTCCAAGTCGCTGTCGCTGCCGGGTGAGCGCGTGGGGTGGATCTTGGTTCCCAACACCAATCCGCAGGCTGCCCGTCTGATGCCGGCCGTTGCCGGTGCCGCCCGTACGCTGGGCTTCGTGTGCGCGCCGGCGCTCTTTCAGCGCGTAATTATCGACTGCATCGATGAGCCGAGTGACGTTGAGGCCTATGCACGCAACCGCACCGCGCTTACCGACGCACTAGCGGAGTATGGCTACACCTATGTTGAGCCGGATGGTGCGTTCTACCTATGGGTGAAAGCATTGGAGCCCGATGCGAATGCGTTTTGCGAGCGCGCAAAGAAGTATGAGTTGCTTGCGGTTCCCTCGGACAGCTTTGGTATGCCGGGTTGGTTCCGCCTGGGCTATTGCGTGAGCTACGAAACGATTGTCAATTCGCTACCCGCTTGGAAACAGTTGGCGGACGAGTATCGTTAAAAGTAAAGCGCTCTGCCTACAATGTTTTACGTGAAACGGGGTTTGGTGTTAAGCCGGACCCCGTTGTCATGGACGTTGTGTCTTTGGGATGGAGTGGTTTTACGACTATCGAAGGCTATGCGTACAATGAATATAAGCGACGGCCGTGCCAGATAAGGAGACCTGATGCCCTACCTGCTTTCTTGTGACATTCATACCCATACGATGTTCTCTGCGCATGCATATTCGACCATTGAGGAGAATGTGTACTGGGCGGCAGAGCGTGGCCTGCAGGTGCTCGGATCTGCCGACCATTTGAGCTCTATGGTTACGGCTTGCCCCAATGACCTGCGCAGTTACCAGTTCTTTATCAACCAGGATATCTGGCCGCGCATTTGGAGCGGCGTGCTGGTGCTGCGTGGTGCCGAGGCCGATATCGTTTCGCTGGACGGAAGCCTGTTTGGCGAGGACACTCCTGTCACGCTCGATATTGCCGGCGATTCGTACAGCCGTCAGCATTCGCTGTTCGATTTGGTTACGCGTAATTTGGATTATTTGGTTGCGAGCGTGCATAATCCGCAGATTGCTGAGGGCGCGACGCTGGCCCAGACGACCGAGATGTATATCAATGCCCTGGAGCACCCCAAGGTGTTCATGCTGGGTCACACGGGGCGTTCGGGCGTGCCGTTCGATATCGACGAGGTGCTGTTGGCAGCTAAGGCCAAGCACAAGATTATCGAGATCAACAACCATAGTCTTGAACACGGTGTCGACACTGAGCATTGGGCCGTATGCCGCAAGATCGCCGAGCGCTGCGCCGAGCTGGGCGTGGGCATTGGCGTGTCGACCGATGCCCACATTGGCATGGCCATTGGCAAGCTCGATCACGCGCGCAAGATGCTCGACGAGATTCACTTCCCACTGGATTTGATCGTGACGCGCGACCGCGAGACGCTGCTGTGCGAGATGGCGGCAGCCGGCGTGTGCGATCTGCGCAATGGGATGTAGCGGAGTTTATAAACCAAGCGAAGGGGGCGGCCCAGGCGGGTCGCCCCCTTTCTTGTCCCAAAAATCTACTGAGGTTGGTTAGCGGCGTTCGAGGACCGCTACGGTTTCGGTGTGGTCGGTGTGAGGGAACATGTCGACTGGCGTGATCTTGAGCAGGCGATAGCCTCCGTCGAGGAGCTGGTGCAGGTCGCGCTCTTGGGTCACGGGGTTGCAGCTGATATAGGTGATGCGGCGCGGCTTAAGTGCGCAGGCAGCTTCGAGGAACTCGGGCGTGGAGCCGGCGCGCGGCGGGTCGATGGAAAGAACGTCGACGCGTTCGTTGTTGTCGGCGGCATCCAGGATGTAGTCGGTGGCGTCGTCGGCCATAAACCAAGCGCTGCGGGTGAGGCCGTTGAGCTCGGCATTGCGACGTGCGTCGGCAATGCCCGCCGGGTTGCGCTCAACGCCGAGCAGCATAATGCCGATACCCTTGTTCTGGGCATCTTTAGCTGCGCAAAGACCGATGGTACCGCTGCCACAGTAGGCATCCATGAGCACATCGCCCTGGTGCAAATCCATGCCGTCGATAGCGAGCTGATAGAGCAGCTCGGTCTGTTGCGGGTTGGTCTGATAAAACGCGGTGGGGGAGATGTCGAATTCGCAGCCGAGCAGCTGGTCGCGCATGCATTCGGCGCCATACACGATGCGGGTTTCCTCGCCGAGGATGGCGTTGCCGGGGCGTCCGTTGATGTTTTGGGCGACGGTGACGATGCGCGGATCGAGTGCGGCGACAGCCTCAAAGAACTCCTGCGCATGCGGCAAGTCGCGCTGAGCGGTCACGAGCGTGACCATGACCTGGTCGGTACGCCAACCGCAGCGGACGACGGCATAGCGAAGCAAACCAAGATGCTTGTCCTCATTAAAGGCGGGAATATGCAGCCGCTCAGCTTCGCGTGCGATGCCGTTGAGAATCTGACGGGCGCCCGGTGCCTCGACGGGGCATTCGGGTACGGCAACGATCTTGTGCGTGCCGCGCTCAAAGAAACCGCAACGGACAGCGCCCTCCTTACCGGGAGCAAAGGGAGTGGCGGCCTTATGGCGAAAACCGCGCGGCGCAGGATATTTGCCCGGGTCGCCCAGGGTGACACCCATGCCACGAATAGGATCTACAGCAATGCCCTCACGCTCACAAAGCGAAGCAAAAAGCTCCTCCATAGCAGCCTGCTTGGCGGCGAGCTGCTTCTTATAAGGACGATTGAGCGCCGTGCACCCACCGCAAGCTTTCATGATCGAACAGGGGGACTTGGGGTCCACAGCCTTACGCGCAGACGAAACCCGATCTTTATGCGAGCGCTTGGAGCGAGTCTGAGATGCCTTATCCTCGTTCCGACGAGAGCCGGGACGCTTGGCCTTAGCCTTGCCCTTGGCCGACTTACCCTTCGCGTCCTGAGACGACTTGGATTTCTTAGAAGATTTTTTCTCCTCTGACCCCTCAGCCGCCTCGATCAAAGCACGACGAGCCTTACGCTCCGCACGAGATTCTGCCATGAATTAACCCCACTAATTTACAAATTGAAAGCTGAAAGCATTGTACCGTGCCAAGCTAGCAGACGATATACAAGCGTCCACTTCACGTCAGTGATAAGTCCAATGACGTTTGCCCGGCGTGGGCGGGGAGCGGCGCGTAATTAAGTCTATCGCGAGTTCCGCACGCAAAGGAAAGCACTTAATGTGCTTTCCGTCTTGCGCAGGACTGTAGAGCAGGAAACTTAATTACGCGCCGCTCCCCGCCCACGCCGGGCAAGCTCTCCCTTGTACTCCATCTCACTAAAGTGTATGATTCTGAACGTTACATGACTCACTTTATCTAACTAAAGTGCTACCAAGGGGGATACCATGAATGCCGATATGTCTCGTCGTCAGTTTGTTGGTCTAGCCGGTTCGCTTGCCACGGTGCTTGGCCTCGGCCTGGTAGGCTGCGGCGGTGGTGCCGATAAGGGCTCTGCTGCCGGATCTACCGCAGCCAAGGACGCGAAGGGCGCTGCGGAGTCCAAGAAGCTCGTCGTGGGCTTTGACAAGTCCTATCCTCCGTATGGCTTTGTAGGCGACGATGGCGAGTACACCGGCTTTGATCTCGATCTGGCCAAGGCTGTTGCCGATAAGCAGGGCTGGGAGGTCAAATACGAGGCTATCGACTGGGATGCCAAGGACACGCTGCTCAACTCGGGTGCCATTAACTGCATCTGGAACGGCTTTACCATGGAGGGCCGCGAGGACGACTACACGTTCTCCGAGCCTTACATGCTCAACGAGCAGGTGCTCGTGGTCAAGAAGGATGCGGGTATCAAGAGCTGGGACGATCTTGCCGGCAAGACCGTGATTACCCAGACTGATTCCGCCGCACAGGATGTGCTCGAGGGCGACCAGAAGGATTTGGCGGCGACGTTTGCCACGCTCGATACCATCGGTGAGTACAACACGGCGTTTATGCAGCTTGAGAGCGGCGCAGTCGATGCTGTTGCCTGTGACCTCTCGATCGCCCAGTATCAGCTTGCCGCCAAGCCCGATGCCTATACGCAGCTCGACAAGCCGCTGTCCAGCGAGCACTACGCCGTTGGCTTTAAGAAGGGCGACACCAAGTCCGCCGATGCCGTGACCGAGTCGCTCAAGGCACTCTACGAGGACGGCACGGTTAAGGACCTCTGCGATAAATATGCAGATTACGGTCTGTCTTTCGATAATTGGGTGCTCAAGTAATGTCTATTCAGGTCATGATGCAGATGCTTGGCCAGGGATTCTTGGTCAGCTTGCGGCTGTTTGTGCTGACGCTGCTCGGGTCGATTCCGCTGGGAATCCCCGTGGCGTTTATGCGCATGAGCAAAATCGCGCCGCTTCGCTGGATTGCGCGCATCTACATTTCGGTCATGCGCGGTACGCCGCTCATGCTGCAGATGTTTGCCATCTACTTTGCCCCGTACTACGTGTTTGGCATTTCGCTCACGCCCGATTCCAAGTGGACGGCGTGCGTCGTGGCGTTCATCATCAACTACGCCGGTTACTTTGCCGAGATCTATCGCTCGGGCCTGCAGTCCATTCCGCGCGGTCAATACGAGGCCGCCGAGGTGCTGGGCTATTCGCGCACGCAGACGTTTCTGTATATCGTGATGCCGCAGGTCGCCAAGCGTATTCTGCCGGCGATGGGCAACGAGATCATCACGCTGGTCAAGGACACGTCGCTGGCGTTTGCCATTGGCGTGGGTGAGATGTTCTCGACGGCCAAGGCGCTGGTCGCCTCGCAGGTGAGCATGGTACCGTTTGCGATCGCGGCACTGATCTACTGGGTCTTTAACTTCGTCGTCGAGATGCTGCTGGGCGCCGCCGAAAAGAAGCTGGACTATTATCATGACTAACTCAGTGATGAAAATCGAAAGCGCGCGCAAGGCGTTTGGCGGCAATGAGGTGCTCAAGGATATCTCGCTCGAGGTCAAGCGTGGCGAGGTCGTGGCGATTATCGGGCCTTCGGGTGGCGGCAAGTCCACGCTTCTGCGGTGTGCCACGCTGCTCGAGACACTCGACGGAGGCTCGCTCTCGTTTGGCGACCTTACCGTTGCGACGGATGCGGGTTCGGGCGCGGTCTATGCGAAGGGCGATGTGCCCAAGCAGGCGCGCTCGCGATTCGGCCTGGTGTTCCAAAATTACAACCTGTTCCCGCACTATACCGTGATGAAAAACATCATCGACGCGCCGATCCGCGTGCTTAAGCGCCCGCGCGAGCAGGCGGAAGCTCGTGCTCACGAGCTGATTGCGCAAATGGGGCTTACGGGCAACGAGAACAAGGTTCCTTGTGAGCTTTCGGGCGGTCAGCAACAGCGCGTGAGTATTGCCCGCGCCCTAGCGCTCGACCCGGAGATCCTGTTCTTTGACGAGCCGACCTCGGCACTCGATCCCGAGCTGACGGCCGAGGTGCTGCGTGTCATTAAAGACCTTGCGGCGCAGAATATGACGATGGTGATCGTGACCCACGCAATGCAGTTTGCGCGCGATGTTGCCGATCGCGTGGTCTTTATGGACGGCGGTCGTATTGTCGAGGAGGGGCCCGCCGAGCAGGTTATCGACCATCCGCGCGAGCAGCGCACGCGTGAGTTTTTGAGCCGTATCGAGGGATAGGCTCAGGTATTTGCTCAACTATTAATTGAGGCGAAGCCGCCGCAGGTCTTACGGTCTGTGGCGGCTTTTTGTTTGCATCGGCGGGGTTCAATAATCGCCTCACAAGCTTGTCTCTTCCTCTCGCCGCCTGTATTCATACGTGTGCCGAAAGGTGTGCATGGACGGTCGCCCGTGAGGGTAGGGTGGTGGCATAGGACATTTGGAGGGTGAGTCGGCTCGGCTGCCGACCATGCTGCTCCCGGGATGGCACCGACCGCGAACTCTCCCCGTTGGCGTCGCGCAATGCGCGCGGCCCTGCAAGGAGGTCATCATGGGTGCTCCCAAGACCGGCAATGTAAGGAACGTGGTGCTCGTAGGCCAAGGCGGGGTGGGCAAGACTTCACTCGCCGAGGCCATGCTCCACCTTTCTGGCAAGACCGCCCGCCTGGGCGGCCACGACGGCACCAAGCCCACGCTCGACTATGACCCCGAAGAGGTCAAGCGTGCATTTTCCATCTCGACGACCATTGCACCGATCGACTGGAAGGGCGCGCGCATCAATGTGCTCGATGCCCCGTGCTACCCCGATTTTATCGGCGACGCCTTTGCCGCGATGAGTGTTTGCGAGACGGCTCTGTTTGTGGTCGACGCCGAGGCTGGCCCGCAGCCTACGACGGTTAAGCTCTGGTATGCCGCCGAGGACCTGCGCCTGGCGCGTGCGGTGTTCGTAAACCGCCTGTCGCGCCCCGAGGCCAGCTTTGCGACCACGATGGACCTGCTGCAGGAGCGCTTTGGCACGCGCCTGGGCGCCGTGACCCTTCCCTGGGGCGAGGGCGAGGACTTTGACGGCATCATCGACCTGGTGCGCATGAAGGCGCGCCATTGCAACGGCGCCGAGGCCGTTGAGTCGGAGATTCCCGAGGAGTATCGTGCCCAGGCCGAGGAGGCCCATGACCATCTGTGCGAGCTGGTGGCCGAGGCTGACGACGAACTGATGATGAAGTACTTGGAAGGCGAGGAGACGCTGACGCAGGAGGAGCTCGAAGGCCTGCTGTCGAAGGCGATCGCCGAGCGCATCTTTGTGCCGGTCTTTGCGGGCGATTGCATTAAGGAGCAGGGCGTCAACTCGCTGATGGACGACATCGCCACGTACTTCCCGGCGCCGACGGACTACGGCGAGATGCCGCTCATCGACGGTGATTCGCTCAAGATTTCGAGCGACGATGACCGTCCGGTGGCGTTTGTGTTTAAGACGCTGGCCGATCCGCAGCAGGGTCGCATCAGCTTTATCAAGGTGCTGACGGGTACGCTTGAGCCGGGTCTTGAGCTGATCAACGCGCGTACCCGCAAGAGCGATCGTCTGGCCCACCTGTA
>CAUEUQ010000053.1:0-14411 GCA_959021215.1 uncultured Collinsella sp.
AAATTTGCTTCTGGTGGTGTACAGTCATTTGTCTCATTAGGATATCTACGTAATTGTTCGTGCGGAACTCGCGATAAACCTAAGCCGGTGTCCCCACTCTCCCGGCGCCTGCGGCTACTTGGTTGTCGCATGCGGCTCGCTTTTCGGAACTGGGCTGATATTTTCTAGATGAAAGGCGCTCTTGGTCCTTATGGGCCTGGGGCGCCTGTCTTTTAAAGGTAGATTTTTGGGAGGCCGGCACTTGGAGACGTTCCTTTAGTGCCGGCACTTTAGGAACGTCCCCAAGTGCCGGCTGTGGGACGGAGGGATTCCGCGTCCGCCTTTTCGGCGGCCGTGCCCCGCTGCGTCGCTTCGCTCCTTGCGTGCTGCGCTGGAAAACGCTTCGCGTTTCCTCGGATTCGCACCCTTGCGGGTTCGAATCCCTCCGCTTGCTCACAAGAAAGCGCCCTGGGCCGTTATGGGCTCAGGGCGCTCAATTTTAATGGCTGGGACGGAGGGATTCGAACCCCCAACAGCCGGCACCAAAAACCGGAGTTCTACCGTTGAACTACGTCCCAATGTGTGGTGTTGCCCAAAAGCAACCCGTTTAGTTTACCTAATCTGCGAGGGCATCGCAAACGCCATCGAGCAGGCGTACGGCGAGTGTCTGCGCATCACTTGCGGTGAAGGTTCCGTTGTAGCGCGTCATGCCCGTGAGCTCAATGCGGATGCGCGCGGGCTTTTGCTGCGCGGCGACATTGGCGGTGCGGATGCGCTGTGCAAGGTTGTGACACTCGGCAAGGGCGATCGTGGCGCGCGGCGCAGCATCTGCGGGCAGCTCATCGCTTGCAATCTCGAGCACCAGATCCACGTCGGTCGGAACCTCGGAATCGCAAAGCATCATGCCGCTGCTGTCGGTCGTCGCCGTGGCGATGTTCCACATGCGCGATGCAACGCTGCGTGCGATGGGGTCCTCACCGATGACGGCAATCTGGAAGCGCTCGAGCACGTTGGCGGCGCGGGCAAAACCGATGCGCGACTCGGCCTCGGTAACCGAGGGCTTGCCCTCCCACACGTGATGCAGGCGGTTGATATAGGCGTAGGTATCCTGGAACGCCATGCCATCGGCAAACAGGCCAACATTTTCCTGGAACTGCTGCAGAGCGGCCTCGGTGTGCGGGCCAAAATAGCCGTCGTCCTCACCGCAGGCAAAACCCAAAACGTTGAGCGCGCGCTGCAGGGCCTGAACGTCGGCGCCATGGAAATTGGGCATGCGCAGATAGAGCGTGCGGTCGCCCAGTTTATACGAGGCGTCTACCAGGGCGCTCCAACAGGGGATATCGACGGCGCAGCCAGCGGGAAGGCCACTGTCGAGCCTAAAGGTGCCAACAGCCTGCTCGGTGGTGGTGCCAAAGCGCTTGTCGGAGACCTCGGTGTCATCGATTGTATAGCCGAGCTGCAGAAGGCGGGACTGGACGTCCTCGACGGCTGCTCCCTGCATGCCCGTTGTAATAGGTTCCATGAACGAACCCCTTTCGGCGTACCATTCGTACTATTTGAACACGTGTCGGATAGACAACGCAAAGGGATGCATAAACATGCACTCAACAGTGTAGCAAGTTGTGCCTAAATACGCTGCTGACAGGTTTTATAACCCCCGTTAGTTAAGGCGCTCCACAAAGAAATCTGCCATGGAGAGGAACAGCTCGCGTGCGTGCGGATCAAGCTCAACGTTCTCGATGGCCGCTTTGGCCTTAGCGGTCAGGTCGAGCGCGTAAGTGTGGGCGTAATCGATGGAGCCGGTCTCCTGGAAGATCTCCACGGCGCGTGCGAGCTGCGCGGGATCATCGGTGCCCGAGGAAAGAATCGCCTCGACCTCGTCGTGGTGGCGCTCATCAGAGAGGGCGTGTACGGCGACAAGCGTGCGCTTGCCCTCGGTGATGTCGGTGCGGAAGTCCTTGTTGGCGGCTTCCTTAGTGCCGACAAGGTTGAGCAGGTCGTCCTGAATCTGAAAGGCAAGGCCCGTGTGCAGGCCAAAGGCGCGCAGCGCTTCGATTTGCTTATCGCTGCCACCGCCGATAATGGCTCCGGCGGCAAGCGGCGTGGCTCCGCTGTAAAACGCGGTCTTGTGTGTCGCCATGTCCAGGTAGTCATCAACCGAGATATCAAAGCGCCCGTCCCGGACCCAACCCAGGTCGAGTGCTTGACCCTCGATGGTGCGGACGATCATCTCGGTAAGCTCGTGGAGCACGCGCAGCTTCACGTCGGACTCCAGCGTAGGGTCGTCGAGAACCGTCTTGGTGACCATGGTGAGCGCCAGGTCGCCACAATTGATGGCAAGGCCCGTGCCCTCGGTAAGGTGCATGCAGGGCTTGCCTCGACGAAGCTGTCCGTTGTCGGCGATGTCGTCGTGAATCAGCGCGCCCGACTGGAAATGCTCGATAGCTGCCGCGGCGCTGCGGGCGCTCTCAAAGCTGCCGCCCACTGCGGTTGCGGCGAGCATGCAGATAAGCGGGCGGTGGCGCTTGCCGGCGTTGGCCGTAAAAGCCGAGAGCGGCGCATACAGGTAGCGCTCGATATCGGCAGAGGTCGCCTGTCCGTCAAAGAACGTGGCCAGATAGTCGTTAATCTGGTCAAAGTGCTGGGCTAAAAAGCTGGTAAACGGACTGGACACGGGTTCTCGCATTCTTTCTGAGGTTGCGTTGATGCAATATGCAGACAACATATTGCCACATTAGGGCGTTTGGCGCGGCAGTTTTGGCGATTTGGGACAACGGGCGTGCGTTTGATGGAGCGCGCCTAAATCAGCCTAAAATGCTCGAGCGCCGCAACGACACCGTCGTGATCGACGGTGTCGGTCACGTAATCGGCCTTATCCTTGAGATAGTCCGGCGCATTGCCCATGGCGATACCGACATCGACGGCGTTCATCAGCGAGACGTCATTGCTGGCGTCGCCGATGCCGTATACGGTTCCGTGGTGGGGATCGAGGGCGTCGAGTACAGACTGGATGCCCCCGCGCTTCGTGCATTCGCGGGGCGAGATTTCGGTTACCTCGAGTTCGAGCTCGTTAAAGCACAGCAGCGGCTCAAGTGCCTTATCTTGAGCGATGTGGTTGGCGAGCGATGTAGACATCAAGATCTTGTAGACACTGTAATGTTGCAGCTGCGTGACTGCGTCGCCCAGGGTGCGCGCGTATCCGGGAGCATCGGGCGCATCGGCACTCATGCGCACGACGCCGTTGAGGCCCTCAAAGCGGATGATCTCGCCCGATTGCTCAAGGTAGGGGGCAAGACGCTGCAGCATACTGGGCGTCATCGACAGATCGCGAATTGCGTGTCCGTTGATCTCGGCGTAACCGCCCGCAAGACAGACGATGCCGGTCCAAGGCAGCTCAAGAAGTTTGGGGTGGATGCAGCTCAGGGTACGTCCCGTGCAGATAAAGGCCATGTTGCCGTTGGCGACAAACTCGCGGATGGCCTGCGAGACCGCCGCGTTGGGATAGGGGGAGAGGTCCCGCTCGTCTTCGGGAAGGTCTTGGGCGAGCCTGGGGTCTTGCCAGGCGAGCGTTCCGTCGATATCGAAGAAGCAGATATCGCCGCGCTTATGGGCTGCGCTGGCGGCAGGGGAGGCCGAGGTGGTGGGCGCAAATTCCGGCTCGAGGCCCATGATCTGGTCAAAATGCTCTTTAACGCGGGGAACGGAGATGCCGATAATCACCTGGGCGGTCTTGCCCGTAATGATGAGGCCTTTGGCGCCCACCGCGACAAACGACGCGTTATCTGCAACGATGGAAGGGTCTGCGACCTCGACGCGCAGGCGCGTGGCGCAGTTGGTTGCGCCCACGATATTGCCAACGCCACCTAAAAGCTGAATTACCCGCTCAGCGAGGACGTGATCTTGATCGGATCGACTATTGACCTCGTCATTGGGGGATTGCTCTTTGGCAAAGTCGCTTCCCGTTAAACAATCGATTGCCGCGCGATTGACGATATGATCCTCGCGGCCCGGAGTCTTAAGGTCATAGACCAAGATGAGTGCTCGAAAACTAGCAAAAAAGATGAGGCTAAAGGCAAGGCCGATACCGAGTGCCAAAAGATAGGCACCGGCGTGCGTGCACATGAGCGGAATAAAGTTGAAGGCTGCCATCTCCATGAGGCCGCCCGAGAAGATGCCGACGATGCCAAAGAGATTCATGGTTGCGGCAAGACAAGACGATAAGACGGCGTAGAGCAAAAAGAGCCCGGGGTGGGTGAACATAAAGAGAAACTCGAGTGGCTCGGTAACGCCGCAAACCACCGAGGCGATGATAGCGGGAACAAGGATGACCCTGAGGCCGGCGCGGCGCTCGGGTTTTGCGGTGGAGTAGAACGCAGCTGCGATGGCAGGAAGGCCAAAGAGCTTGACCCAGCCGGTGGCGGTAAAACCGGCCCACGGCGCAAGCTCATTAAGGGGGCGCGTGCTATGGGAGAGGATGGGGAGCAAGCTGCTCCACGTGGCGTAGATACCGTCGTTAATGACCAGGTTGTCGTAGTAGATCGGCATGTAGAGCAGGTGGTGCAGGCCAAAGGGCTCGAGTGCTCGTTCTAAAAAGACAAAGATACCCACGCCAAAGGGACCGACGCCTGAAAGCGCGTGACGCAGCGTATCGGTTACATCGTATACGTAGGGTACCGTAACAGCCGAGAAAATAGCGAGGGCGAGCACAGCGAAAAAGCTGATGAGGTAGACCAGCGAGGAGCCCGAGAAGGTGCCGAGCCAATCGGGAATCTTGGCATCGTAGAAGCGGTCATGGATGGTGACGACGGTTGCTGATACCGCCAGCGGGCCGATAATGCCGGTGTCGAGCGTCTTGATGCCGTCGATGATGGTGATGCCGCTAACGGAGGTCAAAAACGACGGGTACTTAAGTCCAAGGTTGTCTCCGCTCAGCTTAATGATCTCGCTCAAAAAGAAGCAGTAGGCAAAATAGGCGACGAGCGCCTCGAGGCAGCAACGCGCCGGTTGTTTTTGGGCAAGGCCGATGGGCAGCGCTACGGCAAAAAGGAGCGGAAGACGTTTAAAGACTGTCCACGATCCACGCTGGATGATAGCCCAGAAAACGTACCAAGGGGTTCCGTATACGGCGAGGTCGCCGACGATGTCCGCGGTTGTTGCGAGAGCGGAGACGCCGACCATGAGGCCTGATATAGAAAACAGCATGGCGGGCGCGAACATTGCCCCGCCAAAGCGTTGGATTTTTTGCAGCATGTTCTGCCTTCCGAATATCGAGGCGCGTTGCGCGTGGGGAAACGTTTAAACAATGGATTCATTGTAGAGGACCAGACGATTGTCGTACCGGCAGTTTTGAGCGAAACCGATTTGGGCATGACAGAAACCGTCAACGGTTAAATCCTGTCGCTTTACCGATATTCGGTTTAAACAACTTTAAGAAATGCTATCGTGCCTAGCCATACATATTCATTAGAGGTGAAACAATGCCAAAAGCGATTTATGAAGGAATCTACCGAGAAATACGCTCGCGCATCATTAATGGGACCTATGCGTTCCAGGAGATGCTGCCAACCGAAGCCGAGCTGACCGCGGAGTTCGGATGCACTCGCAATACCGTCCGTCGCGCCTTGGGTATGCTGGCCGACGGGATGTTTGTGCAGCCCATACACGGCAAGGGCGTGCGCGTTATTTGGCTTAAGGGCGAAACCGATATGTTGGGCGCACTCGAAGAGGTTGAGTCGTTTGGCGAGTTTGCAAAGCGCAACAATGCCGTTGCATCTACGGACGTTAAGTCTTTCGAACATCTGGTTTGCACCGAGCAACTCTCTCGTCACCTGGGCTTTAAGGTGGGCGAGGAGTTGATTCGCGTAGTGCGTGTCCGAAGCCTCAACGGCAACGCGCGCCAGGTGGACCACGGCTATTTTCTGGAGTCGATCGCCAAAGGCCTGACGCCCGAGATCGCCGCAAGGTCAATTTACGACTATCTGGAGCACAAACGCGGCGTCAAGGTGATGGCGAGCCGCCGTACGGTGAGCGTCGAGCTTGCCAACGATGAGGACTGCAGCTATCTTGACCTCGGTAAATACAACTGCGTTGCCGTCATGGAGAGCCAGTCGTACACCTCGGACGGCATCTTGTTCGAGGTTACGCATGCCCGCACGCATCCCGAGATCTTCCACTACCGCGTCAACTCCAAGCGATAGCCGGCTAGCTCGCAGCCTGACGAGACTCATGCCCTCAAAGAGAAAACGCCCGGTCAAACCGACGATGCATCGGCTTGACCGGGCGTTTTCTCTGCATTCGATAACAAATAATTGTTTATACAAAACTTGTCAAGTATCAAGTTGAAATTACCGTTCACCGATGTTTTTCTACCGCTCTAGTAATACTTGTTCAAACAACTAGCCAAATAGCGTATCGTACAAATCAGCAAAAGGGGCAAAGTCCCCGAGCCAATCTCCGAAGGCGGCGGCAAAGGGTGCCGCCACGGTGTGAAAGGGTGGATTGTAATGAAGAACGAAATGAGCAGAAGGCAGTTCCTGGGCTTTGCTGGTTCCGCGGCTGCGGTGCTTGGTCTGGGTCTCGTGGGCTGCGGTGGTTCTGCCGGCTCCGGCTCCTCTGCTTCTGGTGACGCTGCCGAGGTCTACTTCCTCCAATTCAAGCCCGAGGTCGACAAGGAGTGGAAGGAGATCGCCAAGGCTTATAAGAAGGAGAAGGGCGTCGAGGTCAAGATCGTGACCGCTGCCTCCAACACCTACGAGGAGAAGCTCAAGTCCGAGATGTCCAAGAGCTCCGCTCCGACCCTGTTCCAGGTCAACGGCCCCACCGGTCTTAAGAACTGGAAGGATTACTGCGCCGACCTGTCCGATACCAAGCTCCGCGGTGAGCTCATTGACGACTCCCTGGCTCTGCAGTCCGATGGCAAGGATCTGGGTATCGACTGGGTCCAGGAGAGCTACGGCATCATCTACAACAAGCAGCTGCTCGAGAAGGCTGGCTACAAGGCCGAGGACATCAACTCCTTCGACAAGCTGAAGGCTTGTGCCGACGACATCCAGGCCCGCAAGGACGAGCTCGGTGTCGAGGGTGCCTTTACTTCCGCCGGCATGGATGACTCCTCCAGCTGGCGCTACACCACCCACCTCGCCAACCTCCCGCTCTACTACGAGTTCGAGAAGGAGCACAACCAGGAGGACGACGAGATCAAGGGCGAGTATCTCGACAACTTCAAGCAGATTTTCGACCTGTACATCACCGACTCCACCTGCGATCCTTCGCAGCTTGCTTCCAAGACCGGCGACGACGCCACCAACGAGTTCGCAACCGGCAAGGCCGTCTTCTATCAGAACGGTTCTTGGGCCTACGCTGACCTCACCAAGGCCGGCATGACCGACGATCAGATTGGCATGATGCCCATCTACATCGGTGTCGACGGCGAGGAGAACCAGGGCCTGTGCTCCGGCGGCGAGAACTACTGGTGCGTCAGCTCCCAGGCTTCCGAGGATGCCCAGAAGGCCACCGAGGACTTCATGTATTGGTGCGTCACTTCTGACACCGCCACCAGCATCATTGCTGACAAGATGGGTCTGACCGCCCCGTTCAAGAGCGCCAAGGAAACCACCAACGTCTTCTCGCAGCAGGCCGTTGCCATGGCCAAAGACGGCAAGAAGACCGTTGCTTGGGACTTCGTCTACATCCCCTCTGAGGAGTGGAAGAAGAACCTCAAGCAGGCTCTGATCGCCTATGCTGCCGACAACAGCAAGTGGGATGGCGTCAAGAACGCCTTCGTCGATGGCTGGAAGACCGAGAAGGCTGCTTCCGAGTAAGCAGTTGCTGCCCAAGCTATCTGATTAGCGACAGGGGGCGGGCAGACGTTGGTTTGCCCGCCCCCTGCATATTGAAAGGACCCTTCTATGGGCAAAGCACTCAAGCGCTGGTGGCCGCTCTTTATGCTGCCCACGTGTCTGGCGTTTATGATCGGGTTCGTGATTCCCTTTATCCAGGGTTTCTATCTCTCGTTCTGCCAGTTTATTACCATTAACAACACGCACTTTGTCGGTATCGAGAACTACGTGCGTGCACTGTCCGATCCGCAGTTTGCCACGTCGTTCTTCTTTACCGTGGCGTTTGCCTTCCTGTCGACGGTGCTCATCAACGTGATCGCCCTCGCCATCGCGCAGGCGCTCACCCGCAAGGCGCTCAAGGGCACCAACATCTTCCGTACGATCTTCTTTATGCCTAACCTGATCGGCGGCATCGTGCTGGGCTACATTTGGCAGATTCTGATCAACTGCCTGCTCTCCAATGTGGGTGCCCAGCTCATCGCGCTTAACTCTGCTGCTGGCTTCTGGGGCCTTATCATCCTGACCCTGTGGCAGCAGGTCGGCTACATGATGATCATCTACATTGCTGGTCTGCAGTCCATTCCGTCCGACTACATCGAGGCTGCCAAGGTCGACGGTGCCACGGCATGGCAGACGTTTTGGAAGGTTAAGATCCCTAACCTGATGCCGACCATCACCATCTGCCTGTTCCTGTCCATCACCAACGGCTTTAAGCTGTTCGACCAGAACCTCGCCCTTACCGGCGGCGCCCCCGCGCACTCCACCGAGATGCTCGCCCTGAACATCTACAACACGTTCTATTCGCGTGCCGGTATCGCATGGCAGGGCATCGGCCAGGCCAAGGCGGTTATCTTCTGCATCCTGGTCGTAGCCATCTCCATGATTCAGCTTAAGGCCACGAGGTCCAAGGAGGTGCAGCAGTAATGAAACGCGATAAGGTTATCAACCGCGCGCTCTCGATTTTCTTTACGATTCTGTCGCTCGCGTGGATCTACCCCGTGTTCATGATTGCGCTCAATTCCTTTAAAAAGGCAACTGCAATCAGCACCACCACGGCATTCGATCTGCTCACGCCCGAGACGTTCAACGGCCTCGCAAACTACATGCACGCCCTTAACGAGCAGGGCTTTGCCTCGGCATTTATGTACTCGCTCATCATCACGGTCACGTCGGTCGTGCTGATCTTGGTGTGCTGCTCCATGTGCGCTTGGTACGTGGTTCGTGTCAACAACAAGATCTCGAACTTCTTCTATTACCTGTTCGTGTTCTCGATGGTCGTGCCGTTCCAGATGCTCATGTTCACGCTGTCCAATTTGGCGGACCGCATCGGCTTTAACACGCCGTTCAACATCTGCTTTATCTACCTCGGCTTTGGTGCGGGCCTGGCGGTCTTTATGTTCGCCGGTTTTGTAAAGAACATCCCGCTCGAGATCGAGGAGGCGGCCATGATTGATGGCTGCAACCCGGTCCAGGTGTTCTTTAAGATCGTCCTTCCCATCATGAAGCCCACCTATCTTTCGGTCGGCATCCTCGAGACCATGTGGGTCTGGAACGACTATCTGCTGCCCTACCTTACGCTCGACTCCACCAAGTACAAGACCATTCCTATCTTGATCCAGTACTTCCGCGGCGGCTACGGCCACGTCGAGCTCGGCCCCATGATGGCCTGCATCATGATGGTCGTTATCCCCATCGTTATCATGTACATCCTCTGTCAGAAGTACATCATCGACGGCGTGGTGGCAGGTGCCGTCAAGGGCTGATGCCGTAACTGTTTTGCAAGTTTCTGCGGCGCCCCTCAGCGCGGCGCCGCATATCGAAAGGTAGAGACATGGCCGAGATCGTTCTCAAACATGTTCAGAAGGTGTATCCCAACAACGAGTCAAAAAAGAAGGGCTTCTTTGGCAAAAAGAAGAAGACCGAGGAGAAGAAGCACAACCTCAAGGTTACCGAGGACGGTGTGCTCGCTGTAGAGGACTTCAACCTCACCGTTCACGACCAAGAGTTCGTCGTCCTCGTTGGCCCCTCTGGCTGCGGTAAGTCCACGACGATGCGCATGGTCGCCGGCCTGGAGGACATTACCTCGGGCGATGTGCTCATCGACGGCAAGCGTGTCAACGACGTGGCGCCCAAGGACCGCGACATCGCCATGGTGTTCCAGAGCTACGCTCTGTACCCCAATATGACGGTGTACGAGAACATGGCATTTACGCTCGAGCTCAAGAAGGTTCCCAAGGACGAGATCGACCGCAAGGTTCGCTCTGCTGCCGAGATTCTGGGCATTACCGAGTACCTCGACCGTAAGCCCAAGGCGCTCTCCGGCGGCCAGCGCCAGCGTGTCGCTATCGGCCGCGCCATCGTGCGTGACCCCAAGGTCTTCCTGATGGACGAGCCGCTGTCCAACCTGGACGCCAAGCTTCGTAACCAGATGCGTGCCGAGCTCATTAAGCTGCGCCACGAGATCAAGGGCACGTTCATTTATGTTACTCACGACCAGACCGAGGCTATGACCCTCGGTGACCGTATCGTGGTCATGAAGGACGGCGTTGTCCAGCAGATCGCCACGCCGCAGGAGGTCTTCAACCATCCCGCGAACATCTTCGTCGCCGGCTTTATCGGCGTGCCGCAGATGAACTTCTTCGATGCCCAGCTGGTGCGCTCGGGCAACGGCTTTACCGTCAAGACCGAGGATATGAACGTGGCGCTCGCCCCCGAGACTTGCGCTCAGCTTGCCCTCAACTGGGACGGCGGCGACGTGAAGGAGATTACGGCCGGCGTGCGTCCCGAGCAGATCCTGCTTGCCGACAAGGGCGAGGAGGGCGCGCTCCAGGGTACCGTCGAGGTGACCGAGCTCATGGGCTCGACCGAGCATGTCCACGTGACCGCTCCCGACGGCCAGTTTGTCCTGATTATCCCCGTCGTCGACCTCGAGGCCAAGGGCGCGCTCAAGGCTGGCGACACCATCTGGTTCAAGTTCGAGAAGAACGCGACCCACCTCTTCGATAAGGTCTCTGGCAAGAACCTTATCTAGGCCCGGTGCATCCAGGCCCTCCCTTTGGGCGACTGCGGTATTGCCATCCTTTTGCCGCGGTCACATATAAGGCTCCCCTCCCGTCCACTGGGCGAGAGGGGGAGCCTTTCTTTGTGTTGGGGCTGTCTGACCGGTCGTTTGTCTCGATCTGTAACGGGTGAGGCTGATTTCGGACGTTAGATGTTACAGATCGAGACGGTTCCGCTGAGCTAACCATTTCATCTAAATCTGTAACACCAAAGGTGAATTTCAGCTGCTAGATGTTACAGATCGAGATAAACCCAAGGGGAGGGGCCGGTATGTCTCAATCTGTAACAGCTGGGACCGTTTTTACCGAGTAGTTGTTACAGATCGAGATTGTTTGGCCGAGTTGGGTCGCAGGGTAACGTGCGGGCACAAAAAACGGAGCCGTGTTGCCACGACTCCGTTTCTCAAGAGGATGGGTAAGGGAAGCGAAATTAGCTCAGGTGCCAAATCTCGTCGTTGTACTGGGAGATCGTGCGGTCAGACGAGAAGGTGCCGGCGTTGGCGATATTGATGAGCGTCTTGCGCATCCAGGCGTCCTGGTCCTCGTAGTCGGCCAACACGCGCTCCTTGGTCTGGATGTACTCCTCGATGTCGAGCAGGGCCATAAACCAGTCCTTGCCCTTAATGTCATCGTGCAGGCGCTGCAGGCGCTCGACGTTGCCGGTCGCCATAAAGGCCGGGTTGGTGATGAAGTCCACCAGCAGTTTAATGCCGGGCTTGCGGTAGAGCACACCGGCGTCATAGGTGCCGTCGGCATAGAGCTGCTCGACCTGTTTGGACGAGGCACCAAAGGTATAGATATTCTCGTCGCCCACGAGCTCGGCAATCTCCACGTTGGCGCCGTCGAGCGTGCACAGGGTTAGGGCGCCGTTGAGCATGAACTTCATGTTGGAGGTGCCGCTCGCCTCCTTGGAGGCCAGGCTGATCTGCTCGGAGATATCAGCGGCGGGGATCACGCGCTCGGCGGCGGTGACGTTGTAGTTCTCGATCATGACGACCTGCAGGTAGGGAGCCACGTCGGGGTCGTTTGCAATCCACTGCGACAGCGTCAAGATCAGATGGATGATGTCCTGCGCGATAGTGTAGGCAGGCGCCGCCTTGCCGCCAAAGATGATGGTGACGGGGTGCTTAGGTCTGTTGCCGTTCTTGATATCGAGGTACTTCCAGATGATGTAGAGCGCGAGCATCTGCTGACGCTTGTACTCGTGGATGCGCTTGACCTGGACGTCGATGATGGCGTTGGAGGGAATGGTCACGCCCTGCTCGAGCGCCATGAACTGGCGCATGATGGCCTTGGCTTCGACCTTGGTGGCGGCCAGGCGCTCAAGAACGTCCTTGTCGTCGGCGAACTTGGCGAGTTTGCTCAGATCGCCGGTGCTGCGCCAGTCGGTGCCGATCACATCGTCGAGCAGGCTGGCGAGCGCGGGGTTGGCCCCATGGATCCAGCGGCGGAAGGTGATGCCGTTGGTCTTGTTGGAGAACTTCTTGGGATAGATCTCGTAGAACGGATGAAGCTCGGTGTCCTCCAGGATCTTGGTGTGGAGGGCGGCTACGCCATTGATGGAGAAGCCAAAGTGGATGTCCATGTGGGCCATGTGGACGGTGTCGTGCTCGTCGATGATGGCGACGCGCGGGTCATCGTGCTCGGCCTTCGCGATCTCATCGAGCTTGACGATAATGTCGGCGATGGCAGGGGAGACCTTCTGCAGGCTGGCGAGCGGCCACTTCTCGAGCGCCTCGGCAAGAATCGTGTGGTTAGTGTAGGCGATCATGGAGCGTACGATGGTCACGGCCTCGTCAAACTCGATGTCATGCTCGGTGGTGAGCAAGCGAATGAGCTCGGGGATGACCATGGTGGGGTGCGTGTCGTTAATTTGGACCACGGCGTAGTCGGCCAGATCGTGCAGGTTGCTGCCGCGCTCGACGGCCTCGTCGATCAGGAGCTGGGCGGCGTTGCTCACCATGAAGTATTCCTGGTAGATGCGAAGCAGGCGGCCCTGCTCGTCGGAATCGTCGGGGTAGAGGAACAGGGTGAGGTTCTTGGCGATCTCGGTCTTGTCGAAGTCGATGGAGCTGCCGGGGACCAGGCCGTCGTCGACGCTCGCCAGGTCGAACAGGCGCAGGCGGTTCTTGGTGGGCTGGCCGTAACCGGGCACATCGATGTTGACGAGCTTGGAAGTAACGGCAAAATCGCCGAACTCGACGGTGTAGGAGCGGTCATCGTCGACTAGGATGTCCTGCTCACCGAGCCACTCGTCGGGGACGGCCTTCTGCTGGTTGTCGACAAAGCGCTGACGGAACAGACCGTAGTGATAGTTGAGGCCCACGCCATCGCCGGTCAAGCCCAGCGTGGCGATGGAATCCAGGAAGCACGCGGCCAGGCGGCCCAGGCCGCCGTTGCCGAGTGACGGCTCGACCTCGAACTCCTCGATCTTGTTGAGGTCGTGGCCTGCGGCGGTGAGCTGGTCCTTAACCTCGTCGTAGATGCCGAGGTCGATCATATTGTTGATGAGCAGCTTGCCGATCAAAAATTCGGCGGAAATGTAATAGAGCTTTTTCTTGCCGTTGTTGAGCGGGCGGGCGGCGGAGCGCTCCTGCACGAGTTTGACCAGCAGCTTGTAAATGCGACGGTCGTCGAGCTGCTCGAGCGAGGTGCCAAAAGACTGCTCGGCGAGTTCCATGAGGTTAATTCGGGGCATGTTTTCTCCTGTGATGGGTTGTTTCATGTCTGCAATTCATAAGAAGCCCGCGCGAGGGGATTGGGGTGGCCTCGCGCGGGAAAAGCAAGCGCGTCCGCACGGTGGGGAGGGGTCGGGCGCGGTGGCTCCTATTGAGGAAGCTCGATTTCGGCTTCCGACGGGATGCGGAAGTAGGTCTCGGTCCAGTCGGTGAGTTTGTGCTCGAGCTCGCGGGTGATGGCGCCGTCGAGCATGCGCCAGGTCCAGTTGCCGCCCAGCGTGGCAGGGGTGTTGATGCGCGCCTCGTTGCCCAAGTTGAGCAGGTCCTGCATGGTGTAGATGCACGTGTCGCTTACGCTGGCGGCGATGGTGCGATTGAGTGCATCTGCCATGGGTTCGCCGGCTTGCTGATGGGTGTACAGGGCTGCCTGCTCGCGCTGACGCGGGGTGGCCGTTCCCTCAAACCAACCGCGCGCCGTCTCGTTGTCGTGGGTGCCCACATAGGCGACGGTGTTGGCGATGTAGTTATGCGGCAGGTAGTACGAGTTGGTGCCCTCAAAGGCAAACTGCAGGATCTTCATGCCGGGGAAGCCCGAGTTGTCGCGCATGTCGATGACGCCGGGGGTGAGGAAGCCCAGGTCCTCGGCGATGATGGGCAGCGTGCCGAGCTTTTTCTCGAGCGTCTTGAAGAACTTGAGGCCGGGACCCTGCGTCCACGAACCGTAGGACGAATCGGGCGAGGAGAACGGCACCTCCCAATAGGCCTCGAAGCCGCGGAAGTGATCCAGGCGGATGACGTCGTACATGTCGAGGGCGGCGCGAATGCGGCCCTCCCACCAGGAGAAGCCGTCGGACTCC